>JAHFRR010000061.1 GCA_023266165.1 Thiotrichales bacterium | reverse complement strand
GCAAGGGAGGAGGGAATAAGAAAGCCTTCCCAATTCAATAGGTTAGAAAGATGTGTGCATGCTGTAGCCCGCAAGGGGAGAGGGGATAAGAAAGGCTTGTCAATCAAGGCTTTCAGAAGATGTGTGCATGCCGTAGCCCATCTGGCAGGGCGTCTACTCTGAAATGAACTCTGAAGCTTTTGACTTCCGAGTGACTTCAGAGTTGTTTGCAGAGTTCAAAGTGCTCTGTGATGCATCTTTTTTGAATTCTCTTGTCAATCCTCTCTTGAGCTTTTGCCTGAATCCCGCTAAGATTCTCTAGGTTCTTGTTGGTTTTAAAGAGTTAGGCTTTGGGAGTGTGTGATGAAAAGTTTTGTAAAGTGCTCTGTGGTGTCTCTTTCTTGCCTCTGGGCTTTCAGCGTGAGCGTGGCTGCTGCGGGTATGGAGGTTGCAGCTCCTGCCGCAGGTGTTCCAGGGAAAGTGATGCATGTGCCCTTGGTTGCCAACATTGTTACGATACCCACGCGTGAGATCAATCATTACAACTTAGGGTTGTTTGATACGGCGTTGGATCAATACGTCAAGTCGGGCGAGTATGAGCATGATCTCTCAACGGTAGACAATACCGCTGAAACCTATCTGGCAGAGCGAGTTCAGGAGAATCTTAAAAGCCCGCATCCTAAAAAACTGGCCCTGGTGTTGGATATTGACGAGACATCTTTGTCCAACATGGCCGTGATGCAGGATCTCAGCTATGGGTATAGCCCTGCGATCTTTGATGCCGCCGTGGATAAAGCCCAAGATCCCGCCCTCAAACCGACGTTAAAGCTGTATCGCTACGCGCTGGCCCATGGTGTGAGCGTTTTCTTCATTACAGGTCGTAAAGTCAATTTGACGGCCGTCACAGAGAAAAACCTCAAAGCAGTGGGTTATACCACGTGGAGCGCTCTGGATCTGGCACCGATGAGTTATCATCAGCATTCTATCATTCCGTTCAAATCCAGTATGCGCGCTAAGATTGAATCTGAAGGCTATGATATTGCGCTCAACGTGGGAGACCAGTACAGTGATCTGGAAGGGGGGCATGCAGATCGTGGTTATAAGCTCCCAGACCCATTTTATTATATCCCCTAGTGCTTATATCTAATTAAACATTCTCTCATTAAATATTTTCTCACTGAATTTTGGAGCCTTGATGAGCCGACTTGCAGGGAAACAGCGTTATCTGGAGATGCTCAAAACAGCCTTCGGGCCTGATATTTTGAAGTATCTGGATGGTAAGCAGGTAATTGAAGTGATGCGCAACCCCGATGGACGCGTGTTTGTAGAGGATCTGCGGCGTGGAAAATATCTGACGGATACTGTACTTCCCTCTGATCAAGCAGAGAATATCATTAAGCTGGTTGCGGCATTCAAGAATGATATTGCTGACAGTGAGCACCCCATGGTGTCCGCCGAGCTGCCGATCCATGGCGCGCGGTTTCAAGGATGGCTGCCGCCTGTGGTTGCTGAGCCGACATTCGCCATTCGCAAGCGAGCTTTGCAAATTTTTACCCTTGAACATTATCGCGATGCAGAAGTACTCTCGAGAGAAGGCTACAAAATTTTGAAAGATGCCATGCATACGCGCCAAAACATCATGATTGTAGGCGGTACAGGGTCTGGCAAGACCACGTTTGCCAATGCCCTATTGGCCACGCTGCGGGGTGCGCAAGATCGGGTATTGGTGTTGGAGGATTTAAGAGAGTTACAGTTGGATATGGAAGATGTGGTTTTTATGGAAAGCACGCCTTCTGTTAGCATGCGAGATCTGGTGAAGGGGGCATTGCGGATGCGGCCTGATCGGATTGTCGTGGGCGAAGTGCGAGACGGTGCAGCGCTGGATATGCTGAAAGCCTGGAACACCGGCCATCCGGGAGGTATCTGTACCATCCATGCCAACAGCGTGGAGAGCGCGCCTTATCGTCTTGAAGATCTGATCCAGGAAGTGGCGGTGACGGTGCCACGCAATCTAATTCTGCAAGCGGTGAATCTATTTGTCTTTTTGGAAAAAACACCAGAAGGGCATCGAGGGATTGCAGACATTGCACGTCTCGATGGCTACCTGGATGGGCGCTATCTTCTGACATCCTTGCTTGAGAAGTAAAGTATGCAAAAAACATCAAAAACCTTACGTGCCTTGATTGTCGCAGATCCCATCGAGCCATTTAAATTTGAGAAAGACTCGATCATGGCGATCATCAAAGCCCTGCAAGAGCAAGGCGCGCGTGTCTTTATGACAGAGCCGCATCATCTCGCCTTGAACCAAGAGGTTCCTGGGCTTTCTGCGCGGGTGCGTGAGATTGAGTTTCAAGGGTTTCAACCCGAGTGGTATCATGTGCGTGCGCAAGGAATTGAGCGGCTCCAAGGGTTTGATATTATTTTCATGCGCGTCGACCCCCCCATCACAGAGCGTTATCTCTATGCCTGCCAGATTTTATCGATGGCGCGAGCGCAGGGCGTGCGTGTGGTGAATCAGCCTCAGGCGCTATTGGGCTTTAATGAAAAGCTTCTGTTAAGTTTATTTCCTGACTGCTTGACTGACACTCGGGTGACGCAAGAGGCTGAGTCGATTCTGGAGTTTGTGAACCAGCATCGGGACACCATCTTCAAACCCTTGCAGGGGATGGGCGGAGCGGGAATCTATCGCGTCAAACATCAAGATGTGAATCTCCATGTGATTATCGAGCAGATGACGAATTTTGGAAGGCAGCCCATCATGGTTCAGCGATATCTCCCTGAGATTGTGGAGGGTGATAAGCGTATTTTATTGCTAGAGGGCGCCCCTGTACCCTACGCTGTGGCGAGACTTCCCAAAGCGGGAGAAACCCGGGCGAATTTAGCAGCGGGAGGGCGCGCACGTGTGCAGCCGCTCACCGATCGAGATCGATGGCTGTGCGCGCGCGTGGGTGAGCGGTTAAAAAATTTAGGCTTTTCACTGGTGGGTTTAGATGTCATCGGGGACTTTATCACAGAGATCAACGTCACCAGCCCCACGTGTTTTCGAGAAATTTTAAAAGAAACGCAATTTGATGTTGCTGCGCAGTTGATAAATGCATTAAAAGTCTGTACTCTGTGACGAGTTATTTTGGCTGTCTTGTGTTTTGTGTTAAGTTCAGGAGTATATTTATGAAAAAGAGCGTGAAAGCATTGCGAATCCTACTGCCCGCGTTGATGGCAGTACAGCTAGGTTTTTCATTTGGGGTGTATGGCCCTGTGAGATCAGGGGCTTCGATGTGGGGCATCGCCCAATCGCACGCTGTGAAGGGTGTGAACATCAACACCATGATCAAAGCCATTGTGCGTTTGAACCCACAAGCTTTCTCAGGGGATCGCGCAGCAGACTTACGCGTCGGGGCTCACTTGGTGATTCCTACCACGCGCGCTGAAGTCGACCAAGCGCTGTCAGGCCGTGTTTCTCAAGCAGATTTAAGAGCCGCTCGTCCCTTTGGAGAAAGGGCTCCCAGCGCCGCTCAAAGCACCGCATCTGCCGCTACCCCCGCGCAGTCTTCGCCGTCTTATCAGATGTCAGGGTCTGCAGCCAATGGAACTTCAAGCACGATGTCGATGACATCTCCCAATACCACAGCCGGTGTTGCTTCAACATCAGGATCCAGTGTTGCAAGTCAAGCCGGGCAAACCTCCATGGGGGCTGACACTGATCAAGTCTCTGCCTCTTCGCAAGTGCAAACCGTTACAGCAGGGGCTGTTGCACCGAGCAGTGATGTGGCCGCAATGCCTATGAGCACTGATGTCGCAACGCTGCAACAACAACTGACAGCTGCCAATACGCAAATCCAAACCTTGACACAAAAAATGGCAACGATGAGTGCGCAAGCGGCTAACACAGAAAGTGCGTCCTCTGGCAGCCATACCTTCTGGGTCTGGTTCTGGTTTGTCTTGTTTGTACTGTCTGCAGGGTCTTTAGGTGTCCTCTGGTCTAAAAAAGCCAAAGAAGGGGATAGCACAAATTTCTTTGATCGTATGACAGGATCTGAAAAAAAAAATTCTGAACGATGAACCTCAGGTCTTTGTAGATTCTGAGACAGTCGATCACTCTGATCGAGAACCTGGCTCTCACGCGCATCCCACGCATGAGGGCCATTTTTCTGTTCCTGCGGAGCTTGCAGGACATCCAGATATTTTCACAGAAGTCTCTCAAGATGTGAGTGAAGGTCAGTTTGAGCGGGCAGAGCATGCGTTGCTGTTTGCCATGCGCCAAGATCAAAATAACCTGGAGTTGCGTTTGAAGCTCTTAGAGGTTTACGCAGACTCCAATAACAAAGCGGCCTTTGACCGTCAAGTCGAGCAGTTACAGAAACGAGGCCTGGTCGTTGAAGGGGATCCTAATTGGCGCATCGTGCGTCAGCTGTATGTCGACACCTGGGTGTATGATTGAGGTGTTACCCAAAAAGCCGACGCCAGATAGGCTTGAACCCTGTTGGTTCAAGTGGGCGCTTGTGGATATAGTTCGGGTCTTCAGTGAAGAAGTCACACCCCCATATCGCAGATGGGCTCCCTATCTGTCAGTATCGGATCAAGACTAAAAAGGCACGTGCCCTTTAGATAACACCTCTTTATCCTAGGGGTTTTGGCGGAAGGCGTCAAGAGGATGGATGGGTGGATGAATGGGTGTTTTCAGGAAGGGGATTGTTTTGGGCATCTGAGGGGCCATCTAACAGCATGGTGTCAAAACTCCAGATAGCGAATGGAATATCCTGAGGATCTTGCACACCTTGCTGTTGTAGGTCGCCTGTGAGATCATTGAAGAAATTAATCAAGTCTTGCCGAGTCCAATAAAAGGCAGCGCCTGGATTCTTGGAGTCATAGTTGCCCCCGAGAAACTCAGGTTCACCTGACAGGGTAAAGTACCGGATACTGCCATCCGAGCTGATATTACCCGTACTGCACGTGCTACCAGACATCGAGGCGCCTGTCCCCAGGTCTTTGACCAGAACGGTTGCAACGACTTGTGCTGCATCCACCGGATCAATAGTGTTGGATTCCAGTATATTGGGCTGATAGACAGAGCGAATGTCAGGTCCTTGAGGATTCAAAAGAGTCGGGATGATAGTGCTGGGAGGAGGCTCTTTCTGTCCGCTCCAAGGTATCGCATCCATCAAAGCATATTTTTGACCAGGTACGAGTGTTCCATTTGGGTAGTCTTCTGTCGGTAATGGTAACCCCTCTTGATTGCTGGCGGTATTGGTGGTTGGATCTGTCCAGTTGACTGTGAGGTTATACATTTGTGGGTAGCCGTAGTCGTAGTGCTCGCTGTCATATAAGTTCGAAGCACCACAGCTGGGAGAAACATAACCATATTGGACAGCAGGTTTCGCAACCACCGTGCATTGAAAGACCTGAGTGCTGGGTGGGAAATTGCCTTGCAGGCAATCTTTTTCTGCTGCAATGTCATCTTCTCCCGCTGGCTGAGCAGGCGTGGGTGGAGCAAGAGTTTGCGGTTCGATATAGCTTTGCTCGATGGAGAAAATAGAAAATCCAGTACCAGGTGGGAGCTGGGCATTCACGGCATTCATAAATGCGATAGAGTTAGAGAACACACATTCAGCGGTAGGTGTGCTGGCACAGCCCCAAATCGGTGCGCTGCTATGCTGATCATTGTCAGGGTGAAACCCAAGGGCAATGGTTGCACCCCCAGGTAAGGCTCTGATTGCGTTGACAAGGGCCACAGTTTGTGTCACTGCTGCGTTAAATAGCGCGGGTGTTGGGGTTTGACCTGCAGGAACCCATCCTTCAAATCTTAAGTGTAATTGTGTTAAATTGGGGGCCAATGTCAGGAAGGCCTCAATTTGTGCCAGAGAGCCAGGCCCTGTTGCTGTGGGATCTGGATTGGTAGGGTACTGTGCAATCAAGACTTGGAGTTGGCAGAGTTGCGTGGCAGAGGTGCAGGGATTGGCAAATGCCTGCGCGCTCATCCCCATGCCAATCAGAGACAGGCACATCCAGCGGGATATTTTTTTGAGTTTCATGGTGCAGAGCCCCCTCTCTTGATATTTTTCAGTATAATCTATTGTGAGCACAACCGCAAATTTTAAAATTTTACCCTGGAGAGCTGAGCTCATGTCCTCTGAAGTATCTGAATCGCCTGAAAGCCTTGAGTCTACTGAGTTTTTGCGCGCACACTTTTTGGCGAACCTCCCTGATTCTCCAGGCGTTTATCGCATGTTGAATGCTGACGGCAAAATTATCTATGTTGGCAAAGCGAAGATACTCTCTCGCCGTGTGAAGAGTTATTTCCAAAAAAACCATGAGGATGACCCCAAAACTGCCCAGATGGTCTCTCAAATTGCCACTGTTGAAATCACCCTCACACGCACAGAGTACGAGGCTTTGGTGTTAGAGAGCAATCTGATCAAAGCCCATAGACCTAAGTACAATATTATTTTTAAAGATGACAAGAGCTATCCCTTTGTATGGATCAGTGAAGGAGAGTTCCCGAAAGTCATGCCTTATCGAGGGCGAAGCATTAAAACAGGGAAGCTGTTAGGCCCCTTTCCGGATATGCAACGCCTAAGAGAGAGCCTGAGCCAGTTGCAGAAGCTTTTTAAATTCCGTCAGTGTGATGAGGCTATGTTTCGTCATCGTACGCGCCCGTGCTTGCAATACCAGATTGGCCGGTGTAGTGCGCCTTGCGTTGGGTATATCACCCCTGAGGCTTATGGGCAGGATATTCAGAGTGTCTCGCAGTTACTGATGGGGCGTGATGCGCAAGTCATTCAGCAGTTAAAACTGAAGATGCAGCACTGTGCTGAACATCTGGAATTTGAAGCAGCTTCTCGCATTCGAGATCAAATCCAGGATTTAGAACGCTTACGCTCGACCCAGTCGGTCTTGTCCAGCCAGCTTTCAGATGCCGATGTGATTGTCACCCAACAAGAAGGGCCGATCTGTGTGGTGATGCTTTTGTGGGTGCGAGGGGGTAAGGTTTTGGGTACACGGGCGTTTTGGCTCAAAGGGGATCTGGAGAACAAGGAGACGCTCTTCACCCTTTTCTTTGAGCAATACTATGGCTTAGGGCTGGGTAAGACGCATATCCCTAAGCTCATTCTGCTTGAAGAAAAGCGCACATGGCCTGAGTCTTTGCAAGAAGATCCAGAGACGCCCATTCCCCAGTTACGCGTCCCCAAACGTGGCGAGCGTCTGGAGTGGCTGAAGCTCGCGCGCTTGAACGCTCAGCAAGCGCTAAATACCGAGATTGCAAAATGGGGGAGGGGATTGATGCAGTCCCAAGCTTTGGCAGATTTCTTGAGGCGTGATAAAATCCCTAAACGCATCGAATGTTTCGATATCAGCCATACGCAAGGGCACCAAACTGTCGCCTCTTGCGTGGTTTTCAATGCCGAAGGCCCTGTCAAAAGCGAATATCGCAGGTTCAATATCTCAGGGATCACCCCAGGAGATGACTATGCAGCGCTGTCTCAGGCTATCTCCAGACGCTATCGCAGGCTCCAGTCAGAAAATAAAACCTTCCCTGATATCGTGATCATCGATGGGGGTGTGCATCAGCTCCAGCAAGCCATCAATGCCTGGCAGCTTTTAGCTCTGCCCCCTGATGTTTTGCTGATGAGTGTTTCCAAAGGCGAAAGTCGAAAAGCGGGATTGGAAACGCTGTGGATCGCCCATGAGCCTCACCCCAAAGCCCTCAGCGAAGATGACCCTGCCCTGCACTTGATCCAGAGAATTCGCGATGAAGCCCATCGTTTTGCCATTACAGCCCATCGCAAAGCCCGCCAGAAGGACAGCCTGGCTTACAAAAGTCAAAAGGGAGGTGGGTAGGGGGTAATGAGGTGAAAAAATTTTTAAGTGCTCCTTGAGTCTGACCGCACTTTTAATCATACCTGCAAGGGGCTACGGCATGCACATATCTTTCTAACCTATTGAATTGGGAAGGCTTTCTTATTCCCTCCTCCCTTGCGGAGGAGGGCTAGGGTGGAGGGTGCAGTTTGAAAAAGCCTTCAGAAGCAAAAAGGGGAATCTTGCGAT
>JAHFRR010000177.1 GCA_023266165.1 Thiotrichales bacterium | reverse complement strand
AGGGAGGAGGGAATAAGAAAGCCTTGCCAATTGAATAGGTTAGAAAGATGTGTGCATGCCGTAGCCCGCAAGGGGAGAGGGGACAAGAAATTATGATGCGAAAGTTTTTTATTTTTTAGGAGTACCCACTCAAAACGACATAGAGCCATAAAAATAATAAAAAAATAATAAATCGGGCACTGTCTTCTTATTGAGAATCTGTGATATAATTCTGCCTTATTTTTTTGAACACACGGATGATCCTCATGGCCCAACAGATTCGCAATATCGCCATTATCGCTCACGTTGACCACGGGAAAACCACCCTCGTTGATTGTCTGTTGCGCCAATCTGGTACCCTCTCAACACGCGGCCCGCAGGTCGAGCGCGTTATGGATTCCAATGATTTAGAAAAAGAACGGGGCATCACAATCCTTGCTAAAAACACCTCGATTCAATGGAAAGACCATAGAATCAATATCGTTGACACACCCGGCCATGCGGACTTTGGCGGCGAAGTCGAGCGCATCATGACAATGGTAGACTCCGTGCTGTTGCTGGTGGATGCCGTGGATGGCCCCATGCCACAAACACGCTTTGTGACCCAAAAAGCCTTCGCGCAAGGCTTAAAGCCTATTGTTGTGGTCAATAAAATTGACCGTCCAGGTGCACGCCCTGACTGGGTCATTGACCAGATGTTTGATCTCTTTGATCGGCTGGGGGCGAGCGATGACCAGCTGGATTTCACCGTGGTCTACACCTCGGCCCTGCAAGGCTATGCAACGCTGGATCCCACTGTGATCACAGACAACATGAACCTCTTATTTGACACCATTTTGAAAGAAGTACCCGCTCCCAATGTGGACTTAAGCGGGCCCTTTCAAATGCAAATCTCATCACTGGATTATTCCAGCTACGTAGGCACCATTGGAATTGGAAGAATCAAGCGCGGTATCGCTAAAACCAACATGCCCGTAGGCATCATCAACCGAGAAGGGCTTGTACGCCAAGGCCGTATTCTTCAGGTGTTGGGCTATTTAGGCCTCGAGCGTAAGCAGATTGATCAAGCAGAAGCCGGTGATATCATTTGTGTGACGGGGATCGATCAACTCAATATCTCAGACACTTTATGCGACCCTGCTAAAATTGAAGCCTTACCGCCCCTGAATGTCGATGAACCCACCGTCACCATGACGTTTCAAGTGAATGATTCACCTTTCGCTGGCAAAGAAGGGAAGTTTGTGACCTCTCGTCAAATCAAGGCGCGGTTAGAGCGCGAGCTTTTACATAACGTCGCCTTGCAAGTGAAAGAAACCGCCGATCCTGATAAATTTGAGGTATCAGGGCGCGGTGAACTGCACCTCTCCATTTTGCTTGAGCTCATGCGTCGCGAAGGCTATGAGCTTGCCGTTTCCCGCCCTCAAGTCATCACCAAAGTGGTGAATGGCGAAACGGTAGAGCCCATCGAATGGCTGAGCATTGATGTAGAAGATCAACACCAAGGGGCTGTGATGGAGCAGATTGGCACGCGTCAAGGCATGCTGCGCGATATGGTGCCAGATGGCAAAGGGCGTGTGCGTCTTGAGTTTCTGATCCCCGCCCGTGGGCTGATTGGCTTCCACACGGAATTTTTAACGATGACATCAGGTTCGGGTATCATGACCCATGTTTTCGAGAAGTATGATGTGGCCAAGGGCGCATGCCAAAACGAACGTGCGCGTGGGGTATTGATTGCGAACGCCGACGGCAAAGCTATTGGTTATGCACTGTTTAATCTGCAAGAACGCGGCAACTTGTTCATTGGCCCTCAAACAGAGGTCTACGCAGGGATGATCGTCGGACTGCACTCACGTGAAAATGATTTGGTGGTCAATGTCCAAAAAGCGAAGCAACTCACCAATATTAGGGCTTCGGGAACCGATGAAAACATTATTCTCACCCCTCCTATCAGGCACACGCTGGAACAAGCCCTGGAGTTTATCAACGATGATGAGCTGGTGGAAATCACCCCTAAAACCATCCGTTTACGCAAACGCTTCCTTTCAGAGATCGACCGCAAACGCGCTGGACGGGCTTAGGGCACAAACCCTGGGGGTCTTTCCGACCCCTCACCAAACAGAAATTTCTCCATCTCGGTTTTTAAAAAATGTCTGGCTTTGGGGTCTAACAAAGACAACCGATACTCATTGATCAGCATCGTCTGATGACCCACCCATAAGCGCCAAGCCTCTTGAGAAATATGCTCTTGAATCCTCACTCCCAAAGGGCCTGGATACACGAGAGATTCCAACCTCGGCGCCATTTTTTGTAGCTTTTGACAGAAAATTAAAGGGGATGATGCCATCTCTCCTATTCCTTTGTGCATGTTACTCAGATCAGGATTGTACGCCAGAAGCAGGCAATTGCAAATAGCCCCCCTAACGACAAAACTCCAAACAAATAACCCGCGCCAACACTGTAGAAGTCCAGATAGATATGAGACAAATTTAGGGGTCAGTCAAGGCTGAGTGAAACGAACCCGAAGGGGTGCCTTGACGGGCTCTAAATTTGTCAGATCCTAGACGGCAGGTTCGG
>JAHFRR010000060.1 GCA_023266165.1 Thiotrichales bacterium | reverse complement strand
CTTACCTGGAAATAAAGATCACAAGATTCCCCTTTTTGCTTCTGAAAGCTTTTTCAAACTGCACCCTCCACTCTAGCCCTCCTCCGCAAGGGAGGAGGGAATAAGAAAGCCTTGCCAATTGAATAGGTTAGCAAGATGTGTGCATGCCGTAGCCCGCAAGGGGAGAGGGGACAAGAAATTATGATGCGAAAGTTTTTTATTTTTTAGAATTACCCACTCAAAACAACACAGAGCCATTTTTATTAATGAATTTTTTGATGATCTCATTCTGGATCAGGCGCTAAAAGTACTGGTGATCACCATTGGACATCGCCAGTCTGTTTACGACTAATATGACTAAACACCCTGAGCCTTCAGCGCTAAGAGCCGCACCATCAGCGCCTGCAAGAGCTTAGGGACACCTTCGCCCGTCTCGCCTGAGATCAAAAACATGGGCTGGTCTTTTTTCTTGAGCCTGCGACTCAAGCTTTTGACCAAGGCTGCAGACTCTTCTGGCAGCATGGTATCCATTTTGTTAAACACCAGCCAGCGTTCTTTGTCGGCCAGGTTTTCAGAGAATTTCTCGAGCTCTTTTAATAGAATTTTGGCATCTTTTGCAATTTTATCGAGATCCTGACTGCTGATGTCAATGAGATGTAGGACGATCTGAGTGCGCTCCAGATGTTTCAAAAACCTCAATCCTAAACCAGCCCCTTCCGCTGCACCCTCGATAATACCTGGAATGTCAGCCATCACAAAACTTTGGCCCTCGCCCACTTTGACCACCCCTAAATTGGGATAGAGGGTGGTAAAGGGATAGTCTGCTACTTTGGGTCGAGCGGCGGAGGATGCTCGGATGAGCGTTGATTTGCCCGCATTGGGAAACCCTAATAAACCCACATCTGCCAGCAATCTTAATTCAAAACGAATGGTGCGAGACTCCCCTGGCGTGCCAGGTGTGGTCTGGCGCGGCGCACGATTGGTACTGGATTTAAAGCGGGTATTGCCCAAGCCATGCTGCCCACCGCGTGCGATCATCATGATCTGCTCATGGCGCGTGACTTCTCCAATCAACTCCTCCGTACTCTCATCAAAAATGAGCGTACCGACCGGCACTGCAAGAGAGAGATCTTCACCGCGTGCCCCTGTACAATTGGCGCCACTGCCATGATGGCCATTTTGGGCTTTGAATTGTCGGGTGTAACGATAGTCAATCAGCGTATTGATGTTGTGGTCAGCTTTGACAAAAACATGCCCGCCATCGCCCCCATCGCCGCCATCTGGGCCACCATTGGGGATACATTTTTCACGACGAAAGCTGAGACAGCCTGGGCCGCCTTTTCCTGCTTGGACATCAATCTTGACTTCATCGACAAAACGCATGGGATTCCTCAGAAATCATTAAGACCCCTCCACCCTAGCCCTGCGCTGGCAGCACCCGCACATGCGTGCGATTCTTATCGCCCGACTGATAAAATTGAACATGACCTGTTTCGGTTGCAAATAGCGTATGGTCACGACCACAGCCCACATGCGCACCCGCATGCACCCGCGTGCCACGCTGACGCAAAATAATGGTTCCTGCTGCGACCAGCTCACCGCCGAAACGCTTCACGCCCAGCATCTTTGGTTTCGAGTCACGACCGTTCCGGGTACTACCACCCGCTTTTTTGGTTGCCATGGATAAATACCCCTTATGCTGCTAAAATCTGTGTAATTTTGATCGCCGTGTAATACTGACGATGCCCCATGCGTTTCATGTGATGCTTGCGGCGACGGAACTTCAAGATACGAATTTTTTTATGCCGACCGTGTTCAATCACTTCTCCCATGATCTTTACAGACGCGAGATACGGCGCACCGAGTTGGATCGCCTCGCCTTCTGCCACCATCAAAACCTGTGTGAACTCGACCTGATCACCCACGCCGTGCTCAAGCTTTTCTAATTTCACCACATCGCCCATTTGAACACGATGTTGCTTCCCACCACTTAAAAATACTGCGTACATGCGCTTATACCTGAGTTGTTAAACAAAAATCCAGAGAAGGCGCATTGTACACAAAACTCAAGCGCCATACAAGAATAAATTTTCAAAAAAATCAAAAAACTCTTGGGAGCCTTAGAAGCCCTAGCCATCAGGAGAAAATACCACTATAATGACCTCAGGTTTTTAAAAAAATGAAAGACAAATCATGTTAAAGCACTGTACACACCTCGTCGTGTTAGCCTTTTGCGCAAGTCTTGGGATGGGAGTTGCAGATGCCACTCCCCCCTCCCTTCATGGCATGGAGTTTATCAACAACACCAGCGCGCCCCTGTATTTTTCTGGCTCCTATACCATCCCCAACTCCTCACAAGACACCGCCAGTCCGTGCCCAACGCCCCCTGCCAAACCCCCGCCTGGTGTCACTCTATCCATGAGCGCCAAGCACTCGGGCGCGCTCAATGATTGGGCCTGCACAAACTATGCCAATGTCACCCCCAATAATTTTGTCACACAACAAATCCTGCTGCCTACCACCACAGGCAACGCCACAGAAATCCAGGTGTGCAGCGCGCTCAATGAAAAATACGGCCAACCCAATGGCTGCGATGCTCAACAAGCCCTCTGCATGACAAACCAATACACACCGAGCGATTCCAGCAGCACGCCTGTTGGATCGTTACTGCCAGGCTCACCCATCGCCAAACTCAATGATTCTGCCCTGGTTATTAACAATCAGTCTATTGTCAACGACAGCTTCTGGATCAAAATCGTCAATCCTGTGCAAGGTATCCCAGGGGATGCCTGCGTTTTCAATATAGATCTTTCTCAATATTTACAAGACATTGAGCCCGTTGCGCCTCCTGCACGTCAAATCCTACTGGGCAACACCTATCCCTTCAACACGACCCCTATTCTGGATATGAGCAATTACCTGATCAACTCGTTTAAGGTCAGCAATCCCACTGAATCCAATATGCAATACTATGTCACCCTCAATAGTCTCAATGGCAATTCCAGCACACAGCAAGTGGTGACAGCCATGGGGGCCGATCCTACTGCCTTCCCCTCTAACCCCATCAACCTACAGTTTAATTTTCCTAAAGTCGGATACCACTCCGTCTTGTTCACCAACGGCCCTGCCATCGACGATTCGACCTGTGACACTGCCCCTTACGGAACCTGTAGAGTTTTCATGTGCGCCTGTGATACAGGGATCACCGCTCAAAATGTTTTTGGCCCGGATGGCGGCGGAATCTGCCCTGCCGGCGGTTTAACCTCATGCAATCGACCGACCGGAGCAGGTATCAATTGCACAGGAAACCTCTCAGATTCCACGTGGGTTGAACCCAACCATGGCCCCGTTGGCACTTGTTTTTTTCTCACTCTTGCACAAGGCATCTATGCAAAAAACCCCACAGAGATCGCCAACACACCAGGCGCCTATCTCACCACAGGGTTACCGCAATCCGGCGGTTGGATCAACCTCTCCAACTTCTTTGCCAACACCAATCCCGCTGTCAGCACAGCAGATGCAACGTATTCCATTGTCAACTCAAGCACCGGTATCCCTGACCGCGTCAATGGAGATGCCCCGTCAGTGAATGACATCCTAACACCCTATAACGCAGGCTGGGAGCCTATGATTATTCATAACGGCGCGCCTGGCACCCCTATTGCAGATGCAAACATCAACTCGGTTTTCTTGCTCGCGCAAAACACCCAGGCGATCCCAACCACGTCCTCCAGCAGTGCAGGCAACGATTGGCTTTATGTCAACGGCAGCCAACTGCCCAACAATGCTGTTGTTCAGCTGACGGTAGAAGCAACGCAAGCACTCCCTGCCCCACAAAATGCCACACCTACCGCCTATCAAACCTTCTATGTGAACCTCTCCTCTCAAAACACCACACAGGCCCCTAACACTTCAAGCGAAGCACCCACCTATGACCCTGTTTACTCCCTCCAACAACCCGGTCTCAGCGCCTGGGTCTATGGCCCCAATATGGCCCCAGGCATGGTGAGCACCAATGCTCAAGGCACTCCCACCTGCCATACGCCACTCACAGCAACTCCAGTGGCTTCATGCACAACCAGCAGTTGGGATTATCCCAATTGTCTGTTTGTTCCCACCATCAATAACCACAACATCAGTACGATCACACCTGATATTGGCTGGGTACAATACGGAACCAATGAAAACTATTTAAAATATTGGAATAACGACGTCGGCCCTTTAAATAATAACATCTACACCGACGCTAACCTTGATGTCTCAGGCTCTATGATTGACTGCCTGGCGCAATATTACAACCTCAATACGCCCAACACCCAATTCATCACTACCTATGAGTTTGATGCGCCCCTTAAGGGATCTCTCCCTACCCTATCCTCACAAACTAATCCGCTGCAGCTGTTGTCGCAGCTGGGACAGCTCACCGCCAATATCGGTATCGGGATCTATAACGATCCCCATATTGCAGGGATTCAATTTGATGTGGAGCCTTTGCCTACAGACCCTCACTCGATCCTGTTTTTCAAAAACGTTGCAGATCTTCTGGCGCGTGCAGGCAAAACCAATGAGATCTTCGCTTTTGCCGATGCCGATTCTCCTGCGTTGATTATGGCGCAAGGCCCACTGGGTATCTTCTTGCCCTCCACCTATGATGTGGGCCAAACCGTTGACCCTACATCAAACTATCAACAAGCGTATTACAGCACGTTTGGAACCCCTCCCAACACCCTGCCTGCCGACCCGACTGGCTGCACCAACTACCCCTATGCCCTCTCCAGCTCATGTTTGCTGGGTCAATTGGATTATGCCTGTCATTTTAACGATGACCCCACGCCAGGCACGAACTTGGGCTTATTCTTGATTAAAAGCTATTGCAACATCAATATCAACAATACGCTCTTTAGTAACGCCACACGCTTTGGGATTCATGATGCCAACAACCCCTCGAACAACAATCCTGACTTTGCTTATGACCAACGCGTTTATGGTGGGCACTTCCAGCTGGCCGTTCCCTCAGAAGGCTCCGCAGAGAACTGGACCTATGAGATCATCTACAATCCACAGCTCACCAATGCCTCCGGCGGGGCTTGCGACACCAGCAAAAGCCCACAAAGCAACCCCTGCATGATCCCCAGCTTGCCGTCAAACTTCACGCCCGTTTACGTCCCTATATCCCCTACAAACGCAGCCTCTGGCACGAACGCTGACTTCCAGGCTGCTGCAACCAGCGCAAATCTATCCTACCCACCTGCTGCCCAACAATACTATCTCTATTACCCATCTGGAAGTAGCTCTGTCTCCGGACAGCCGCTGTGCCTCCTGTCCCCTGCAAACTCCAGCACTCCCCACCAACAAGATGTCCCCATGTGCGTCGCAGCGGTTGTCAGCAATAATCCCAACAACGAAAACGATCCTTCAGCCAATATCCCTTTGAGCCAGTACCCCGGGCAATGGCAATACCAAGCAGCCTATATCTCTGCAATCACAAGCTTTGCAACCAATCAAATGTCAAATCGTTACACCCCACTGAATGGGATTTACTTAGGCGCGCCGGTTTCTAACACCTCTATTGGCAGCACTTACCAGAACCCCAATAACTTAGGCCTTGGGCTTTATGCCCTCGCGGTGCCTGAAGTCTATGGCTGTCAGCCGGGTCAAAGCCATGGAGGCAACCCCAACTGCATCGTCAACTACCCGCTCTCTACCAGCGAACAAGTTCCCAACGCATCAGGCGTGCTGACCCCCAATCCTGTGTGGCCTTTAGTGGCCAGCTACATGGGAAGCACTGTGCCGCCTGTGTATCCGGTGACAATCAAACAGATTTTGATTGCAGCCCCGATTGCTGGCAGTGCAAGCCCCAGATTTCAGTACGCAGGGCAATATCAATCCGTCAGCTATTATCAAATTGCAGTGCCTGGGGCAACACCCACGAGCCTTCAATATCAGCCAGGTGATGCGGCACCTCAATTCACAGGACTGACTGCTGGGCAGCAATACAGGGTCTCTGTGACAGCCTATAATGCTTCAGGCAATCCTCTGAGTGAAACCCTAAGCGTTCCTTTCACAGAGTACGGGAGCTATCCTGTCACAGTGACCCCTGTCAACCCAACCGTTACAGGACAAAGCGCACAGCTGACTGTACAGTACAGTCCCTCCAGCACATCGCTCCCCACAGGAGCTGCCTTTTCACTGTATGTCAGCGGCCCAAACCAGTATAGATATAGCACCTTGGTAAGCCCAGACTCTCCTTCCGCAACGCTTGCGAATCTAGCAACAGGGACTTATCAAGTGACAGCACTCGCTCAAGCTAACACGCTTGTCCAAAACCAACAAATTATAGGCGCTGAACAACTGAGTGCTGTGACCAGTAGTGGATTCACCGTGGGCTCATCTGCCACTGCAAATGCCATCACTCACCCTTCAAGGCCTGCAGAGGATCCTGCGATGGTCATTGGCCCAGTACAGGCATAAAAAAACCGGGCAAGCCCGGTTTTTATCTTAACCATCCATGTCTGGACATTAACTACCTGTAAGTCCAAAGCCCTGATCATCATTAAGACCTGCCGACCCACCCTGCGTCACACGACACAATCCTTTCATCAAGGTAGGTTTACTCCACGTTTTCATCATCATTCTCCCTATTAAGTTAAACCTAAAGTCTTTATTTCTTCTGATTGAATTATCTCTTTCTAAGATTCAATCGTCAAGTTTTATGCGCAGGTTTTCACTAGTATCTTTGTAGGGTAAAAATAGGGATGACCCTGCGCGCGCGGGGGTGGAGGAAAGACTGGAGAATAAAAAAGGCTAGGTCGACACTTCAATCCGACGACATCATGTGTCCACCTAATGCCTCAAGTGAAATCACAAGTCGCAATCCCATAGCAGAGGCTGCGCGTTCTAGCTGTCGCAAGCTCGGCGAGTGATGGGGATCTTCAAGCCTTGCTGCAGCAGGCCATGAAGTCTGTAATTGTTTCGCTAACATTGCCGTTGGCTGAATGCGATGAAACCTGACAAGCAGCGCTGCTTGCACGCGCGCAGCAGGTGCGACCCAATAAGCCTCTGATGCACCTGATGTCGGTGGCAAAGGGATGGGTAACCCTTCATCCATGCGCCCCTCTAACGTCAAAGTCAACACTTCAACAGCATTCTGCAGGGCTTCTTGCAATGAGCTCCCCTCTGTGATTGCCTCGTCAAAATGAGCAAACTTCACCAAAAATCGCTGATCATCTTTATCCTCTGAAACCAAGGCAGGGTACTGTATTTTCATTTGAGTTGAACTCCTGTTTGTCTTTCAATGGCAGCAATACCCTATATCAATTTTGGTTTACTTGCAATATCTCAGCTTCATACCTCACCACCTCAAACCCAAACTGATGTTGAGCATCCGCTGGATGCCAAGTGGTTTCATGGATTTGCCAATGGGCAGGGTCGAGAGAAGGGAAATCACAATCACCTTCCACGTCAGCGTCGACCTCACTGGCCCAAACCGTCTGGCAATAGGGCAGGCATAAGCGATAAATCTCTGCACCACCTATCACATAGATCTCAGGGGATAAGCACTTGATCTGCTGCAAGTCTTCTAAATGATGAATCACCTGACAGCCAGGCGCTTGAAAATTGAGATCTCGCGTCAAAATAATATTTTGCCGATGCGGCAAGGGCTTCCCGATAGATGCATAAGTCTTTCGGCCCATCAAAATTGTTTTATCTCGTGTAAGCGCCTTGAAGTGCTTCAGATCATCCGGCAGATGCCAGGGGAGCTGATTATGGGAGCCTATCACACGATTTTTTTTCGCATACGCCACAATGGCGGTCATAGGAGGATAAACCCGCATCGCCTACGCTCCTGCGCTTTGAAATCAAGGCTTACATTCTAGCGCAGATTGCTTTTTTTGAGAAGCCAAAGCGGGAGACACGAAAAAACCGGGGCTATGTCGTTCTGAGTGGGTAATTCTAAAAAATAAAAAACTTTCGCATCATAATTTCTTGTCCCCTCTCCCCTTGCGGGCTACGGCATGCACATATCTTTCTAACCTATTGAATTGGCAAGGCTTTCTTATTCCCTCCTCCCTTGCGGAGGAGGGTTAGGGTGGAGGGTGCAGTTTGAAAAAGCCTTCAGAAGCAAAAAGGGG
>JAHFRR010000176.1 GCA_023266165.1 Thiotrichales bacterium | reverse complement strand
TTTTCAAGCTTTAGGCAGAGTTTCTGTTCAGTAGTTGGGAGGCAACTGAATACAGGCATTGCCAACATGAACCCTCCACCCTAACCCTCCTCCGCAAGGGAGGAGGGAATAAGAAAGCCTTGCCAATCAAGGCTTGCAGAAGATGTATGGACACTTGAGCTCCTAACACATCCTCAAAATACCCTCGCAATCCGTCAGCGTGATATCACCGCGTTCGCCCAGATGCGTGCGGTCGTGCTGCTTAAGTTGGTCGATCAGCGCAGCGATATCAGGGGTAATTCCATAACCTGCAAGGGTTGTTTTCAGGCCCATCGCTTCAAAAAACTGCCGTGTGTTTGCGATGCAGTGATCGATACGTTGCGCATCACTTCCGGAGGTGATGTGCCAGACGCGCTGGGCGTATTGCAACAGCTTCTCATGCTTTGCTGCCTGTTTGTATCGCATCACAGTGGGCAGGACAATCGCCAGGGTTTGTGCATGATCGAGGCCGTATTTGGCGGTGAGCTCATGGCCAATCATGTGCGTTGTCCAGTCTTGTGGAACACCCGAGCCTAGCAATCCGTTCAGCGCCCACGAGGTGCACCACATAAAATCGCTGCGTATCCCATAATCCAAGGGGTGGCTTAAGGTTTGCGGGCCGATTTCAATCAGCGTTTGCAGGATGCTTTCTGCAAATCGATCTTGCAATCGAGCACTGACGGGGTATGTCAGGTATTGTTCCATCACATGCGTAAACGCATCCACAACGCCATTACCCACTTGTTTGAGGGGCAGGCTATAGGTGGTTGTAGGGTCGAGAATGGAGAACTGCGGGAAGACTTTCGGGTGTGTGAAGTAAAGCTTCGCCCCCTGCGCTCGACGACTCACCACAGAGCCATTGTTCATCTCAGAGCCGGTCGCAGGCAACGTGAGCACACATCCATAGGGCATGGCATTTTCAATAGGCGCTTGTTTTTCTAAGATCATCCAAGGATCCCCTTCAAACAAGGCTGCAGCGGCAATAAACTTACAGCCATCAATCACAGAACCACCCCCCACGGCCAAGAGGAAATCGATGTTTTTTTCGCGAATCAGTCGAACAGCTTTCATCAAGGTTTCATACTCAGGATTGGGCTCAATGCCTGAAAACTCAAAGACTGTAGCCCCTGACAATGCCTGTTTCACTTGATCATAAACCCCATTTTTATGAATACTGCCGCCGCCATAGAGCATCAAGACGCGCTGGCCTTTGGGGATTTCTGAGGTGATACGCTCAATTTGTCCGGCACCAAAATGAACTCGTGTGGGGTTGTAGTAAGTGAAATTTTGCATGTGAGGCCCTTATTGATCTGAGATTTGATGGACAGCAAGTATGGAAGACAGCGCCATTCTGATGCAGAGCCGCATTCTTGTCAATCTTGGGGCGTATCCATTTGCACCCCATTGGCAATTGCTTTACACTTGCCTGCCCATAGATTTAAATTTGGAGAGAGTCATGACACACGATTCTTACCTCAACCAAGCGCTGCCTGAGTTTGCGCTCACTGGTACGTCAGGCCAGCAGGTCTCGCACGCGAGCCTCAAAAAAAATTGGACGGTTCTGTATTTTTACCCTAAAGACAGCACCCCTGGTTGTACGCTGGAATCCCAAAACTTCAGAGATCTGATGCCCCAATTCATGGCGTTGGGTATCCAGGTCTTTGGTGTCTCTAAAGACAGTGTTGCTTCTCATGAGCGTTTTAAATCACAAGAATGCATGCCTTTTGAGTTGATCAGTGATCCTGACAGCCTGCTGTGCCAAGCGTTGGGAGTGATTCAGGAGAAAAAGAACTACGGCAAAACGTATATGGGTATTGATCGCAGTACGTTTCTCATAGATCCCATGGGGGTGATCCGCGCGATTTGGCGTCATGTCAAAGTGGATGGTCATGCGCATGAGGTGTTATTGAGGGCGAAAACCTTGATGAGCGCTTGAATAGCGCGGTGCTGGAATCCAGCGTTCCAGGGTTTTGATATTCTCTGGCAAAGACAGCATCTGCGGGTCTATAGGGTTTGCGATCCAGCCAGCCAGTTCACAGTGGTTGGCAAGCAGGGTATCGACAGTCAATAACGCATGGTTCAGGCACCCCAAGCGCATGCCCACCACCAAAATAACAGGAAGGTGCAGGGATGCAACCAGGTCGCTCATTCGCTCGTGTGCATTGAGAGGTGTCGCCCAGCCGCCCACCCCCTCGATCAGCGTCAAATCCGTAGGCTGCTGTAACAGTGGGATAAGATGACGTGTCAGGGTTTCAACGCTTAACATCACCCCTTGTGCTTGAGCGGCCAGATGCGGTGCGATAGGGGGTTCAAAGGCGAAGGGGTTGATCTGGTCATACGGCAGTTGGATGCTAGAAGCCGCCTGCAATAACACAGCATCGTGATGACGCAAGCCCTCACGGCCTCGCTCACACCCAGAAGACACAGGCTTCAACCCCAGCGTTCTCAGGCCTTGATCTGTGGCCTGCTTCAGCCAATGGTGCGTGATATAGGTTTTCCCCACACCTGTATCGGTTCCTGTGATAAAAAATTGCATGATGTGAGCCTTAATT
>JAHFRR010000059.1 GCA_023266165.1 Thiotrichales bacterium | reverse complement strand
TAAAACGATTCCAGAGACCGGAGCGATGAGGGTACTGTTTTTTTGTTGCGACAGCAAAGCCTCGTATTTCTGTTGGGCATTCTCCAGCTGGAGCGTGGCAATTCTCAATGCGCTGCTTTGGGAATTCTGGTTAGGCGTGTTTTGAAGCCCTTGTGCTTGCTCAAGGGCTTCTTGGCTTTGCACCAATGCATCATGTGAAATCACGCCGTACTGATAAAGGGTTTTGTTTTCTTGATAGGTATTTTGCACGGCCAGCAAACTCTGGTGTGCCTTGATTTGATTGGCTACAGCATTGAGATAACTCACCTGCGCCGCTCGAATCGAGTCCATCAACGCGGTGGTATCCACATGTAGAAGCTTCTGGCCTTTGATAACACGCTCGCCATTCACCACATAGCGCTGATCAACGACCCCTGCTGTGGGACTCACCACCGGCACATTGTGAATGGGTTCAATCACTCCTGTAAAATACAACGCCTGACTGATTTCCCCTTGTGTGACAGGACATAGAATGGGTGCTGCTCGAGCGAAAACACCTTGAGATAAAAAAAATAAGAAAATAAAAAAATAAAAAAATAATTTAATTTCTCTCAAGATGCACTCCCCACAGCGGCAGTAAAGTTCCCGTCATGGCTTGGTAATTCATGACTTGGGTCATATAGTTAATCTCAGCGCTGATCACAGCAAGCTTCGCATTCACCAGCGATGCCTGCTGCTCTGAAAACGTAAAGGCGTCCATTTTACCATACTGGAACTGCACCGCTGCAGATCGCACACTTTGCTGTGTCAAAACCCACTGACGTTTGCTCAGGGTCAACTGCTGCCACGCGCTTTCGAGGTTCTGCACCTGGCTTTGCACGGTAGAGCGCAACGTGCGTTCTGTGTTTTGCAAACTGAGCTGAGCGTTCTGCGCTGCAATGGCGCTGGAGAGAGATTTTTGATCCATGCTGAGCTGATCCAACGGAATGCTCAATGTGAGACTGACCATCGTGTTATCCGAAATCGTATTTTCACTGGTGGGGAAATTGGGGATGGAAATCGGGTTACTGGTGTTCTCCAAGCTTCTTGAACGCGTGACATCCAGATCTAAATTCCAGAGCCGACTGTTCTCAGACACGCCAATGGCGCGCAAACTTTCTTGATAAGAGAGTTTATCGGCTTTTAAATCTCGATCATTGTGAAGTGCAAGGCTTAAAGCTTGAGAAAACTTGGGATGAATCTCTTGAATCGAGAGATGGGAGTCCACATCAAAGCGTGTTTGATTTGGCAATCCTAAATCAGCCGATAGTTTTTGACGGGCCAGCGATAACGCTTGCGACGCTTGCGAGAGCGCCAATTGCTGCGTCCCAATATCAATCTCACTTTGCGTGACAGACTCTTGAGGAATACGGCCTGCTTGAAATAATTTTTGACGATTGTTCAATTGCTTTTGGTCTTGATTTAACATCGCTTGATTGATGCGAAGGCTCTGACTGGCTTGAACAACGGCATAATAATCTTGTGTGACTTGGAGAATCAGATGACTGATATCATCTTCCAGCTGGTAAGAGTCAATCGCTTGCTGGTCTTGGGCGCTATACAAGCTCGCCTCATTGATGGCAACTCCAAAACCATTGAGCAAGGGCTGTTCAATCCCAACCGTCCAGACCCCCCCTCGTGAAAGCCCGCCATCCACCGATTGGCTTCCTGATCCCGACTGCCAGCTGGGGCTATACCCCGTACTGGCGCTCAACACGGTGCCTAAAGGCAGTGTCCAGGTCACCCCTGGGCCAATTGAGGCTTCTTTGGTGGTGAGCGCTCCTGGTTCTTGCCCTGTCCCTGAAGTTTCCATGCGATTGTAGCTGCTGCTGGCATTGATGGAAAACTTCGGATGGAAAGCATCTTGAGCAATCAACAAAGTATAGCGCTGAAGCTTACGGCTGTTATAATCTATCTGAAGCTGAGGGTTATGCATCAAAGCATAATCAATCGCTTGGTGCAGCGTCATGGGCACTGAAAAAGCCCATACAGGCAGACAGCAGAATGCTGCCCCCCAAAAAGCCTGGATGACACGCGCGTTTACACGCACAGCGGGTTTTTCTTCTCAGGATCAAGCTGATAACGCTTGATGGCTTCTTTGACTTGATGGTAAGGGATCTCACCCTCATCAGCCAAAGCTTTCAGCGCTGTCACCGTGATATAGTAGCGATCGACCTCAAAGTGCGCCCTCAAGTGTTCACGCGTATCACTTCGCCCAAACCCGTCTGTCCCCAGCGTTTCATAGCGTCGCGGCATAAATTCTCTGAGCTGCTCTGTGTAAAGACGCACATAGTCGGTCGCGGCGATAATCGGGCCTTCGGTAGGATCCAGACACTGATTCAAATAGCTCACGCGGCCGGTCTCCCCGGGATGCATCCTAGACCAGCGCTGAGCATCCACCGCATCTCGATACAGCTCATTGCTACTGGGCATGCCCCAAATATTGGCGCTGACCTGATGGTTCTCTACTAACAGCTGAGCGGCTTCTATCACTTCATTGAAAATACTGCCTGAACCCAACAGCTGCACGTGAAGTTTTTGTTTCTGCTGCTGATCAGCAGATTTAAACAAATATAAACCCTTGATAATGCCTAGCTCTGAGCCTTCTGGCATCGGTGGATGGCTGTAGTTTTCATTCATGGTTGTAATATAATAATAAACATCATGATGATCTTCAAACATATCTTTTAAGCCATGCCAAATAATGACAGCCAGTTCATAGGCAAACGCCGGGTCATACGTTTTACAATTGGGGATCAAGCCTGCTTGAACATGGCTATGACCATCTTCATGCTGCAACCCTTCGCCATTGAGCGTGGTGCGCCCTGAAGTGCCCCCAATTAAAAAGCCACGCGCCCTTTGATCTCCAGCCATCCAAGCCAGATCTCCAATCCGTTGAAAGCCAAACATGGAATAATAAATATAAAACGGGATCATGGTGATCTGATGATTGCTATAAGAGGTTGCAGCTGCAACCCAAGAGCCAAATGCGCCTGCTTCGTTGATCCCCTCTTGAAGGATCTGCCCATCGATGGACTCTTTGTAATACATCACTTGCTGACGATCTTCAGGCTCATAGCGCTGGCCTTCCGCGTTGTAGATGCCCAGCTGGCGAAACAGGCCTTCCATCCCAAAGGTTCTAGACTCATCAGGCACAATAGGCACCACGCGCTTGCCGATACTCTCATCCTTGCAGAGATGCGTGAGCATCTGGACATACGCCGTGGTGGTGGACATCTCACGGCCCTCCGCGGTGCCCCCCAGCAATCTCCCTGCAAATGCTTGATAATGCGGGATGTTAAAATTTTCTGTTTTCACCAGGCGCTCGGGAAGATAGCCCCCCAACGCTTTACGCCGGGCATGTAGATACTGCATCTCAGGGGTTTTTTCATCAGGCTTGAATCGCTCATAATGCTCAACGACCTGGTCTGAGATAGGCACCTGGAAGCGATCTCTCATGTATTTGAGCTCATCCACTTTTAATTTTTTTTGATTATGGGCGATGTTTTTAGATTCTCCCGCATCACCCATCCCATAGCCCTTGATGGTTTTGGCGAGAATCACAGTCGGCTGCCCCGTATGGTTTACTGCAGATTGATAGGCTGCATAGATTTTTTGAGGGTCATGCCCCCCACGCGCCAAACCGTGTATCTCCTCATCACTCATGCCTTCTACCATCTGCAAAAGTTGAGGGTCACGACCAAACAGGTGCGCGCGCATATACGCCCCACCCCGAGAATGATAGGTTTGAAAATCCCCATCACACGCATCCCCCAGCGCTTTCAAGAGCAATCCGTCCTGGTCTTTTGCAAATAAAGGCTCCCAGTTCGATCCCCAAATCACTTTAATGACATTCCAGCCTGCCCCCAGAAAGATACGCTCAAACTCTTGAATGATCTTCCCATTACCATTGACCAGACCATCCAGTCTTTGAAGATTGCAGTTGATCACGAAAATCAAATTATCTAATTTCTCTCGTCCCGCGCGCCCCACGGCCCCTAAGGATTCCGGCTCATCCATTTCGCCATCTCCACAAAAGGCCCAGATCTTACGCGTGCTGGTAGGAATGAGTCCGCGATGCTCTAGGTATTTCATAAAACGCGCTTGATAGATGGCACTCAACGGCCCAAGCCCCATCGACACCGTGGGGAACTGCCAATAGGTCGGCATCAACCAGGGATGAGGATAGGAGGACACGCCTTTGCCGCTCGCTTCCATCCGAAAGTTAAACAGTTGCTCTTCAGAAATGCGACCTTCCAAAAACGATCGGGCATAGATCCCAGGGGAGACATGGCCTTGGATATAGAGCAAATCCCCGGGTTTATCTTGACTGGCCCCTTTGAAAAAGTGCATCTGCCCCACTTCATAGAGTGAGCAACTCGATGCAAAAGAGCCAATATGCCCCCCCAACGTTCCTTCTCGATGGTTTGCTCCTGCCACTGTAACAGCGGCATTCCAACGAACCAGCGCCTCAATTTTGGTTTCCAGCGCCAGATCACCTGGATAGGTCGGCTGATGCTGAGTTGAGATCGTATTGCGATAAGGCGTGCCCCTATAGCTGTGCGCAAGCCCCAATACCTGAGCCTGATCTTGCAGTTTCTGCAAGAGAAATTGTGCGCGCGCTACGCCGTTCTCTTCGATGACTGACTGAAGAGACGCCAGCCATTCTGAGGTTTCCAGAGGATCGAGATCCTGAATAGGTGTTGTCATGTCTTGTGTCCTTCCATCCTGCCCGTTAAGAGATAGTAAAAGAGATAGTAAAAGAGATAATAAAATTTAACACAGTATCACAGCTGCGGCAACTGCGGTTCTTGTTCGACCATCACACGCATCACAGCGCGTGAAACAATAAAGGTCAAAAGACCTGCGAGAATAGCAAATGCCCCGACCATCCAAAACACCTTGATATACAAGGGATTGCTGACCGCTAAGGGCAAAGGTGAGTTAGGGAGGTTGGGGGCCATAGCGATCCAGCCGGCAATCACACTACCAAAGCCCATACAGACTTGCCAGAAGCCCATCAAAAACCCTTCCATGCCATCAGGCGAAAGGCTTCCCACCATAGAGATTCCAAGAGGGCCTACCAGTAATTCCCCGCTTGCAAAAATCGCATAGGCCACAATCACACCCCAGGCAGGAAAGGGGGTCGCATTGCCATGTCCATACACCAAGAGCGCCAAGACAGTAAAGCCAATCCCAATGATAACAAGCGCTGCAGAGAACTTGGTGACGAGGGAAGGGTTATGATGTCGGGTACTTAAATAAAACCAAATACGACTTAAGACCACCCCAAACAAAATCACAAATACGCCATCAAAGGCAAAAAACGCTTCCGCTGGAAGAGTCACGCCCCACACATGCGTATCGACATTGTTGGCCACAAAGACGGACAAAAACGACGGCTCAAGCGCGTACAACGTCCAAAACACGGTAGAGATCAAGGCCAAAAATACAAACGCCAATAAACGCTTGCGCTGAGGGTTCTGAGCGCGTAATGCTTTGCATATCAGAAAGACCACGACAGAAATTAATAAGACAATCATCAAGAGATCGTTAAACATCAGGTGCTGAAATAAAAAAAGACTCACAGGCAACATCAAAATAGATAAGCAGATTAAGCTGATCAAGCATCTTTGAAAAGACCAACTGACTTGTTTGTCTAGAGAGCGGCCCTCGTGGGCTACAATATCTTTATGACGGAGTACGAGCCACAAAAACGCGAGCACCAGGCAGCTCGATGCCATTTGAAACTCCCTGAAAAACCCTTCATGAACAGCAACCGCACCCCCTACAAAAATCCCCAACACCGCACCAATATTGAAGATCAGGTAGAAAATTGTGAATCCAGATTCACGCCTGAAATCATCCTTGGCATAGCACAGATCGATCATGCACATCACCCCGGGGGTTGCAAAAGAATTCCCTACCGCAAAAAACGCGAGTCCCGCATAAAACATGGGTAAACTGGGCACGCTCAAACAGCCTAAGCCGACGGCAGCAAGAGCGAGACCCAAAATCGTTGCAAGCTTATAGCCCCATTGGCTTGCGATATAGCCTCCCAACAAAGGTGCGATAAAAAATAACGCGAGCATCGCAGAGAACACCCCATAGGCTGTCTGCGTGGGCAGCTTCAATACGGTGGAGGCATACAGCACCGTGGATGCCAACAAACACCCCGCACCTGCCATAAATAATGCATAGCTGCCTGTCAATATCCACAGGGCTTTGGGGTGATGGGCGTGGGCTGTCATGGGCTAAACTCCTTTTCATGATTCTGATCATAATTCTGGTCTCGAATTTTTGATTCTATCACATAAGCAGCCCAAATATCAAAACCTGAAACTTGCAATCTTCACAAAAATCAGTATCCTGAGCATCCGTCTTCTCACGTCTTCTCACTGGAGCATTCCCTGTGACAGCCACTCAGCCTATCAAGACACTACAAAGCAGCCCTGCGCAAAAATATTTTGTCAAAACCTTGGGTTGTCAGATGAATGTCTACGACTCTGAAAAGATGGCCCAATTGCTGGAAACCCATTTAAACATGATCCCTACAGAGCAGCCTGAAGACGCTGATATTTTGATTTTAAACACCTGCTCGATTCGAGAAAAAGCGCAAGAAAAAGTGTTTGATCAGCTGGGCCGCTGGAGAATTCTAAAAGCAAAAAAACCCGGAATGCTGATCGGCGTGGGGGGGTGCGTGGCCTCGCAAGAAGGCGGTGACATCCTCAAGCGCGCCCAGTATGTCGACCTGGTCTTTGGCCCCCAAACACTTCATCGATTGCCGCAGATGATCTTAGAGGCGCGAAAAACGCAAAAATCGCAAGTGGACATCTCCTTTCCGGAGATCGAAAAATTTGACTGCCTTCCCGCACCCAAAGCTCAAGGCATCAAGGCTTACGTCTCCATTATGGAAGGCTGCAGCAAATATTGCAGCTTTTGCGTGGTGCCTTACACACGGGGCGAGGAAGTCTCACGACCCTTTGAAGACGTTCTCAAAGAATGCGGGCAGTTGGTCGAACAAGGCATTAAAGAAATCACCTTGCTGGGCCAAAACGTGAATCACTACCAAGGCCGCTTATCTCAAGGCGGGGTTGCTGATCTGGCTTTACTGATTCGCGCCTTGAATCGCTTGCCAACGCTGGCATTGATTCGCTTTACCACCTCCCATCCGGTTGAGTTTTCGGAGTCTTTAATAGAGGCCTATCGAGACATTCCTAAGCTGGCCAATCATTTGCATCTGCCCGTTCAAAGCGGTTCAGACAGGATTTTGGCTTTGATGAAACGGGGGCACACGGCCTTAGAATATAAAAGCAAAATTCGTAAGCTCAAACAGATCCGTCCGGATATTACCATTTCAACGGATATTATAGTAGGCTTCCCAGGAGAGTCTGATCAAGACTTTGAAGCCACCTTGGATCTTGTCAAGGCCATTGGATTTGATCAGTCATTTACCTTTCTATACAGCCCACGCCCTGGCACGCCAGCCACTGATCTTGTGGATGAAACGCCTTTAGCCATCAAAAAAGCGCGTTTAGATCAGCTTCAAGACCTTATCCATCAGCAAACCAACCACATCAGCCAATCCATGATTGGCAGCACACACAAAATTTTAATCGAGTCTACCGATTCCAAAAACCCGGAGTATGTCATGGGACGTACTGAAAATAACAGAATCACAACTCTGAAAGGCCCTGCACGCTGGATTGGGCATCAAATCCCTGTTAAAATTACAGGCGCGTTGACCTATGCCCTCAAGGGTGAGGCTGTGATGGAAAAAGATTGAACATTTACTTTTCATAGTGAAAACGGCATTGCATCACATAAATAATACCGTTATCAACTTTGTAAACGAGCCTGTGTTCACGATCAATTCTTCTTGACCAACATCCAGATAGCTCAAATCTGAGTGGCTCTGGCTTACCCAAACCTGTGTAAGGATCATGAAAAATGTCTGCAATCAATGTCTGAATACGATTATATTTTTTGGGTCTATGTCGTTTTGAGTGGGTAATCCTAAAAAATAAAAAACTTTCGCATCATAATTTCTTGTCCCCTCTCCCCTTGCGGGCTACAGCATGCACACATCTTTCTAACCTATTCAATTGGTAAGGCTTTCTTATTCCCTCCTCCCTTGCGGAGGAGGGCTAGGGTGGAGGGTGCAGTTTGAAAAAGCCTTCAGAAGCAAAAAGGGGAATCTTGCGATCTTTATTTCCAGGTAAG
>JAHFRR010000058.1 GCA_023266165.1 Thiotrichales bacterium | reverse complement strand
CTGAATACAGGCATTGCCAACATGAACCCTCCACCCTAGCCCTCCTCCGCAAGGGAGGAGGGAATAAGAAAGCCTTGCCAATTGAATAGGTTAGAAAGATGTGTGCATGCCGTAGCCCGCAAGGGGAGAGGGGACAAGAAATTATGATGCGAAAGTTTTTTATTTTTTAGAATTACCCACTCAAAACAACACAGAGCCATTTTTATTGATCTGAGTGGAATACCGTGTTTTTCAATGTGTAGTAACGCTCATTTTTGATTGTTACATTTTTTTAATAGAACAACATTGAATCCGTTTCGGAATAGTTTTACACTATGCAAAACCTGTCGTAATGAAAGGCAGGTGATGGGAGTGGTCAGCTAAGGAGTCTTCAGTGAAGAAAAGCAATTATGTGCACTATGTGGTGTTGTTCTCTGTGATGGTATGGGGTGCCCTGGCAGAATTTCAGTTCTACCCCTGGGCGATTGATCGAGTCGCGGATCTCTCAGCGCAGCTGGAGTTTGTGGCTCATGGGGTTGCGTTGGTCTTTCTCGCTCGTATTTACAGTCGGATGGATCGGGAGAATCGGAAAACGTTTCTGCCTTTCTTGATTGCCAATATTGGGTTGCTCATCAATGATCTGACGTATTACATCAGCGTGTATATGCCCAGTAACTACTTGATGAACATGGCGTTTTTAAACTTTTTTGTGAATGTGATCCCCTATTTTCTCTGGGTGATCGCCATGATTATGTTCATGACGCAGGTCTTGCTCAAGCATGTGATCTCTCGGAAAAAGTTTTTCCTAGAGGCGTTGTTCTTGGTGGGTGTGAATATTTTGGTGCTCTTTGTTTTTCTATCCTCAAGTCACTACGCCTATGCAGACCTCTCCTGGCAGACGCTCTTTCAGGAGCTGGGCTTTATGGTCGATTTGATTATCTTTGACTTTGCAATTCTCGGCCTGGTCTACTCTGAAAAACGCTGGATGACTTTGTTTCTCTGTGGGTTCATTGCCATTGCAGCGGGGGATTTCTTGTCGGATTACACCATGCTCTCGCAGGTGAACTTCTTATTTGCCTCCAGCTCCTTGCTCTGGTTCTTGGGCTTGTTGCTGATCATGTGGGGGGCGATGACGCTGTGGCGCTATCAAGACTTTGAAATCGCAGGCTGGGTGCGAAAAGATAACACCATCAAGAGCCGATTAGCCATGTGGGCGCTGTGCTTGTCCTTGGTGAATGTGTTGCCCTTTTTCTTGATCGCGTATGTCTTTTCATTTATGCGTCATGACATGTTTGTGGGTTTGCCCATCTTTATGATGACGTATTGTGTGATGGTGATTCTGGCCTCCGTCTTGATTGGCAAGCATTTGGAGCTACCCTTTAAAAAAATCGAAGCCAATATCCAGACCTGGATGGCGGGTGGGGATAAAACAGAGGTGAGTGCTGAGTTCGCCATCTCAGAGTTTATGTTTTTGCAGAAATTTATTCTCAATGCCTTTGATCTCAAGCTTCAGAAGGATGAAGCAGTGAAAGCGCTGGGGGAAATGTCAGGGCAGGTGGCTCATGATATTCGCTCCCCTCTGGGGGCGATGAAAGTCTTGATGAGGCGGGCAGATGGCATGCCGGAACAGTCCCGCATTCTTTTGAGGCAGGCGTTGATGCGTATTGAAGATATTGCCAATAATTTGGTGTTGGCTTATCAAGGCAAGGCCATTGATTTAGGGCAGTCTCGCAAGCCCTATCTGGTTTCCCTGGTGTTAGAATCATTAGCCTCTGAAAAACGCCTGCAGTGGGAGAGTCAGGATCTCGACTTGGTGGTTGACATCGAAGAGAGCGCTCGCTTTGCCTTTGTGGAGTTAAACCAGTCTGAGTTTAAACGCATGATTTCCAATGTGCTGAACAATGCCATGGAAGCCAAGCAAGCAGACCGCTCTCTTGTCATTACGATGCGGCTGGCGCGTGTTGAAGGCGAGGTTCAGGTCATGGTCCAAGACAATGGCAAAGGCATGCCACCAGTGGTTTTGGAGAAAATCCGCAAGTGGGGGGGGACGTTTGGAAAAGACAATGGCTGTGGTTTAGGTCTGCGTCATACCTTCGATACGCTGCACGGGATGGGAGGGCGTCTGGACTTCGCCTCGCAAGAAGGTGTTGGCACGATACTGACGCTTAAGCTCACGCCGGTTGAGGCGCCCGATTGGTTTATGGATACCCTGGTTCTAGAGCCTCAGGCGTCGATAGTCATTTTAGATGACGATGAGAGTATTCACACGCTGTGGGATATCCAGCTGGCGCCCTTGAAGCATCAATTGCTGATTCAGCATTTTCAAGATCCTGACGTCTGTCTTGCCTATCTTAAGAAGCAGGATCTCCAAAAACCACATGTGTTTTTGTTTGACTATGAGCTGATAGGCCAGACCATTTCAGGGTTGGATCTTGCGAAGAAATTCCCTGAGGTTCAGACTGTGTTGGTCACCAGCCATTATGAGAAGCAAGTGGTGATTGATGCATGTCAGGAAGCGCATGCGAAATTGTTGCCCAAAGGATTAGTGAGTGCCCTTCCGGTGCGTTTTAAATCATGATATTGTGGCCCCTATTCGATCCAGTGTCATCACGGATTCAACGTGTTCAATCAGTAGGGGCGCTTTATGAAAACCATGCAGGTATTGGCAAAACTCAAGGCAGAACCAGGGATTTGGCTCTCTACAGCTGAGATCCCTACAGTTGGGCACAATGATGTTCTCATTAAAATTAAAAAAACGGCGATCTGTGGGACTGACATGCATATTTACAACTGGGACAGTTGGGCACAAGCCACTGTCCCTGTTCCGATGCACGTAGGGCATGAGTATGTGGGTGAGATTGTCGAGATAGGCCGTGAGGTGACAGGTTATCAGATCGGTGATCGGGTGTCGGGGGAGGGGCATATTACTTGCGGGTATTGCCGCAATTGCCGTGCCGGGCGTCGGCATCTTTGCCCTAAAACCATTGGAGTGGGTTCCCAGAGGCCTGGCGCATTTGCAGAATATTTGGTGTTGCCTGCATTCAATGTTTTCAAGATTCCTGATGGCATCCCCGATGACCTGGTTGCCATCTTCGATCCTTTGGGTAATGCGGTACACACCGCGCTGTCCTTTGATCTTGTAGGCGAAGATGTGTTGATCACAGGTGCAGGTCCCATCGGGATCATGGCAGCAGCTGTGTGTCGTCATGTGGGCGCACGCCATGTGGTCATTACGGATGTGAACCCGTATCGGTTGAAGCTGGCTGAGCAGTTTGGTATCACGCGTGCGATCAATGTCAAATCGTGTGGCTCTGTGGAGCAGACCGCAGCGTTGCTTCGCGAGACCATGTCTGAGATAGGCATGTGTGAGGGTTTTGATGTGGGCCTTGAGATGTCAGGCTTTCCGATGGCTATTAACAGCATGGTGTCCACGATGAACGCCGGTGGGCGAATGGCCCTCTTGGGGCTTTCGGGTGGCCAGATTGCAGTGGACTGGTCTAAGATTGTCTTATCCAGTTTGCAGCTCAAAGGGATTTACGGGCGTGAGATGTTTGAGACCTGGTATAAGATGGTCGCCCTGATTCAAAGCGGGTTAGATATTTCAAAGATTATCACACATCGTTTCCCCCTCAAAGATTTTCAGAAAGGCTTTGATCAGATGGGCTCGGGGCAGAGTGGCAAAGTCATTTTAGACTGGACGTAAGCCATCACCCATGAAAAAATACGGCATGCTCTTGGGGATCGCCCTGATTTGGGGGTCTCAATTTATGTTAAACTATTGGGTGCTCATGGTTTTCAGCCCTGTTTTCTTGGCATTGATGCGATCTGGAATTGGGGTGTTGACCCTGAATATTGTGTTATGGATGCTGCCAGAATCCAACAAAAACAACCTCTTGCCGCTCAATTATTGGAGCAAGATCAGCCGGATCGCTTTTCTAGAAGCCAGCGTACCGTTTATATTGATTGGCTGGGGACAAGAGCGTGTTGAGAGCTCTGTGACGGCTGTCATCATGGCGAGTATCGCATTATTCACGGTGGTGTGGGTGTTACTTTTTGTCAAAGAAGAGCGTGTCTCCAAAGCTCGCATGATGGGCATTGGGGTTGGGTTTATCGGGGTGTTGGTTTTATTCTTACCCCAGCTGCTTGCGCGCTCTGCCCGAGATCAGAGCTTTTGGGGCGAGTGTGCCATTTTGGGCGGTGCTGTGTGCTTCTCTCTGAGTATGGTGCTGATCCGTAAACTGGGGCGTGTACGTGCCCCCATCCATATGGCACGCGATATCTTATGGATGGCAACGGTGCAGCTAGGGCTGATCGCACTGGCAGCCTGGTTGTGTCATATGCCCTTGTGGCATCAGGCCCCCACGCTCAGAAGCCTGCTGTCAGTAGGCGTGCTAGGGGTTTTTGCAGGCGGGATTGTCTATGTGCTCTATGTCAAATTGCTTCACCACGCGGGTGTTGCTTTTACAGGGCTCACCAATTATTTCGTACCTGTGATTGGGGTTTTGTTAGGGGTTTTTGTGTTGGGAGAGCAGCTTTCCTGGAATATTATTTTAGCTTTGGTTCTACTGATCGGGGCGATGATTTGGGTGTAGTCAGCAACGGCCTCAAGTATTGCCCCGTATAGGATTTGGCGCATTGGGCAACTTTTTCAGGTGTGCCCGTTATTAAGATCTCTCCACCTTTGTAGCCGCCTTCAGGGCCGAGATCCACAATCCAGTCTGCTACTTTAATCACATCCAGGTTATGCTCGATGATGATGAGGGTATTGCCGTGGGACTTCAGGGTGACCAGGACTTCCAAGAGTTTTTTGACATCTTGAAAATGCAGACCTGTGGTGGGTTCGTCTAGGATATACAGGGTTTGCCCTGTATCCCGTCGAGACAGCTCTTTGGCGAGTTTCACGCGCTGCGCTTCACCCCCAGACAGCGTCGTAGCGCGCTGCCCAAGCTGAATATACCCTAGGCCCACATCAACCAGGGTTTCCAGTTTTTGGGCGATAGGAGGTACGGCTTTAAAGAATTCCAGCGCTTCATCGATGGGCATCTCCAGCACTTCATGGATGTTTTTGCCTTTGTACAGAACCTCGAGGGTCTCACGGTTATAGCGTTTGCCATGGCACTGGTCGCATTCGACGTAGACATCTGGTAGGAAATGCATTTCGACTTTAATCACGCCATCGCCTTCACAGGCCTCGCAGCGTCCGCCTTTGACGTTAAAGCTAAAGCGCCCTGCTTTATACCCTCGTGTGCGCGATTCGGGGGTGTTGGTGAAGAGCTCGCGGATCACGGTAAAGAGTCCCACATAGGTTGCGGGATTGGAGCGAGGCGTTCTGCCAATGGGGCTCTGGTCAATCTCAACGACTTTATCCAAATGCTCAAGCCCTTCGATATGGTCATGAGCCATAGCGGTGAGGGTATAAGCCTTGTTTAATGCTTTTGCACAGATCGGATAGAGGGTTTCATTGATCAGGGTTGACTTTCCAGAGCCTGAAACTCCAGTGATACAGGTGAGTAAGCCTAAAGGGATCTCCAGGGTGACTTGTTTTAAATTGTTGCCTGAGGCACCGATGAGTCTCAGCCATTTTTGGGGGTGAGGCAGGGTGCGCGTGTGGGGGATGGCAATGGACTCTAAGCCTGCAAGATAGCGCCCTGTGAGGGAGTTAGGGTTGTTGGCAATCTCTTGGGGAGAGCCAAATGCAACAATCTCACCCCCTTGTTTGCCAGCACCCGGCCCAATGTCGACCACGAAGTCAGCTTGTCGAATGGCATCTTCATCGTGTTCGACCACAATCACCGTGTTGCCAAGGTCTCTGAGGCGGATCAAGGTATCCAGTAATCGTTGATTATCTCGCTGGTGTAAGCCAATTGAGGGCTCATCTAACACATACATGACCCCTACAAGCCCTGCTCCAATTTGGCTGGCGAGGCGGATGCGCTGGGCTTCTCCGCCGGACAGGGTCTCTGCCTTGCGATTGAGGCTTAAGTATTCTAGACCGACATTGACCAAAAAGCCGAGGCGCTCTGAGATTTCTTTTAAAATCTTTTGAGCAATTTGAGCTTTGGTGCCTTGAAGCGTCAAGTTTTTAAAAAATTCCCAGCTGGTTTCAATCGACCAGCTACAGATATCTGGAAGGTTTTTTTGGCCAATAAAGACATTTCGTGCCGTGAGATTCAAGCGTGAACCTTGGCAGCTGGGGCAGGGCTGCTCGATCATCAACTTAGCCAGTTCCTCTTTGATCATGCCAGAGTCTGACTCTCGATAGCGCCGGTTTAAATGAGGAATGACGCCCTCGAAGGGGCGTATGCGCAGGGTGGATGAGCCATTTTCATGGGTATGTTTGAACTTGATGGGGGTTTCTCCAGAGCCGTAGAGCAATACATCTTGAATCTTTTGAGGCAGTTGCTCAAAGGGCGTATCCAGTGAAAAGTGATAGTGTTCTGCAAGCGTTGTCAGCTGGTGATAGTAATAGGGATTGTTGCGGTTCCAGCTTTTCAGGGCACCGTGCGAGAGAGGCAGGGCTTTATTGATCAGCACCTGATGGATGTCGAATGCCTGAGTCACCCCTAGGCCGTCACAGGTTTCACACGCGCCTACGGGACTATTGAACGAAAATAACCGAGGCTCTAGCTCATCTAAGCTATAGCCGCACAGGGGGCAGGCGTAAGCAGATGAAAATAAAAGATCTGCAGGAGGCTTATCACTGGAGGAAGGCTCCATAAAAGCAATCTGAACCAGGCCATCACTGAGACTCAGGGCTGTCTCAATCGATTCTGCTAAGCGTTGTTTGATCTCTTCACGCACTTTGAAGCGATCGACGATGATCTCTATCGTGTGTTTTTTTTGAAGATCTAATTGAGGAGGTTGGTCAAGCTCATAGGTTTCACCATTGATTCTGGCGCGCAAAAACCCTTGCGCATAAAAGTTTTTGAGCAATTGGAGATGTTCGCCTTTTCGCTCTCGAATGACAGGGGCCAAGAGCATGAGTTTGGTGTCGAGAGGGAGCGCAAGAATCTGATCAACCATCTCTGAAACGCTTTGTGCTTTGAGGGTAATCCCATGTTCAGGGCAACAAGGATCTCCTACGCGGGCGAAGAGCAGGCGCAGGTAGTCATAAATTTCTGTGATCGTTCCCACCGTGGATCTGGGATTATGCGAAGTAGACTTTTGTTCGATAGAAATCGCAGGAGATAAGCCTTCAATGCTGTCCACATCAGGCTTGTCCATCAGAGATAAGAATTGGCGGGCATAGGCTGACAGGGACTCAACATATCTACGCTGGCCCTCGGCATAGAGGGTATCAAAGGCCAAAGAAGACTTTCCTGAGCCGCTTAATCCTGTGAAAACAATCAATCGATCTCGAGGGAGTGTGAGCGAGATGTCTTTCAGATTATGGGTTCGCGCGCCGCGAATGGTGATGTGGTGCATAGCGGGCTCCAGAGTTGAAAAGAGGGTGTGACGGGGAATTATAATCTAAATCTTGAATGGGAGCTATGGATATTTTTAGTTTAAAAAAAGTTCTAAAAAAGACTAAAACAGGATTGGGTTTTATGAATAAGCCTGTTAAGATAGGCCCTGAGATTTTTTACAATATAACAGGAGCAAGCAAGCATGGCAAAAGGTACCGTCAATAAAGTCATCATCATTGGGCGTTTGGGTGCAGATCCTGAAGTACGCTACATGCCAAATGGCACCGCAGTTGCCAATCTCAGAGTGGCGACCACAGATGGTTATAAAGACAAAAACACAGGGCAGTTTATCGAGCAAAGCGAATGGCATCGGATTGTCTTGTTTGGCCGACAAGCCGAAGTTGCAGGGCAATATCTGCAGAAAGGCCGTATGGTCTACATTGAAGGGCGCTTGCGTACCACCAAGTGGCAAGATAAATCCGGGCAGGATCGCTATACCACAGAGATCGTCGCCAATGAGATGCAGCTCTTGGGTGGTGCAGGAGGTGGCGCAGGAGCCAGCACAGGCGGTGCATCACACCAAGATCAGGGGGCGGGGGCAGATCACCCTGAGTTTGAAGGGAGTACTCAAGGCGCTCCGCAGGGCGCGCAGGGGCAAAAAGCCCAATCCGGAATGCCGACTGCTCAGAGTTTTGAGCAAGACTTCAATGATGATGAGATTCCGTTTTAAATTTTGGGTCTATGCCGTTTTGAGTGGGTAATGCAAAAAAATATCGCTTGCATGGCATTTTTTGTCCCCTTTCCCCTTGCGGGCTACGGCATGCACACATCTTTCTAACCTATTGAATTGGCAAGGCTTTCTTATTCCCTCCTCCCTTGCGGAGGAGGGCTAGGGTGGAGGGTGCAGT
>JAHFRR010000175.1 GCA_023266165.1 Thiotrichales bacterium | reverse complement strand
GTTTGCCCTGCCCGAAAGCGATTTCGTCGATCAGCCAGTATGCTCCGCCCTTCTCGGCGACGTATTGAACACCGTCGGTGTAGAGGACGTTGCGCACGAACGCGTGGCGGTACCAGTGCTCGGTGCCCGTAAAGTTGGCCAGATCGTCTTTGGTGAGGGTTTCGGTTGTCATTGTCTTCGCTCCTTTGTTTGCGTGACCCCCAACAGCGGGGGCGACGGGTCAAAGGCCGCGACGGCAAAGCAGGCTGTCACACCCCCAACACGGGAGCGCAGCGAATGGAGCGGGCACGGGGGTTGACGGAATGCGCGGCGCGGCCATAAACCCCGCCCATGCTCCGCTGTTGATGGTCACGCTTTGGAGCGAGACACGACGCGAAACCATCGCCTGCGATCTGGCCGTTTTCGTGGGTCAATAACGGATGCACGCCGCTGGCAGGTCGCAACGTTCACCGCCGATGTGTGCCAGCGACGATGATCCGCAGGCATTGGTGATCGACGGAAATCACGGCATGCCGAACGCAGACACGGTTTTACGCACAGGACGGCATCGGTCGGTTTTGCCGTTTGGGGGCAACCTTCCCTCGCCGCATGTGGAAAAACCGCTTGCACGCGCGCCCAAGGCCGTCGCCCGCAGGGGGCAGGACAGCCCCCTTTGGCTGGCCTGACGAAGCAGAGCCCGACTATACCCACTGGGTCGAGAGACACCTGAGTGGTCTGGAAGACCGATTCCGTCACATATTTGACACGGCGCATCTGACGCTATACGATTGTCTTTAGAAAGGCAACGATGCAAAAAGATCTCAACCTCTACGGAGATGTGCTGGTTAAAACCACGGGGAAACATGGGGCAGACATCGCCAGCCAGCGGATGGATGATCTTGATGTTGAAGCCCTTCACCACGCACTAACCATACGTGATGGTAAGGGGACAGCTATTGATCTCGGTTGTGGGCTTGGCATTCAAGGGCTTCGTTTTGCCTCATACGGCATAAGAACAATCCTTATTGATTGGCTACCTGCTGAAATGACCGTTCTTCGTGCAGATGGCATTGATCGATTGATGCCTCTCTCTCACATCATGAAGGATGCAAAGTCCCTTGTAGATTCTGATATGCCAGATAATATTTCCATCTGTTATTCGCAAAGGTTCATTCACTACTTGGCTTTTGATGATGCAGTTAAACTTTTGCGTCTCATGCGTGGCCGTATGATTGACGGAGCGAAGCTTTTCATTTCAGCGTCTGGACTGCACTCTGAGCTTGGGAACGGATACTCTGCACAAGACCTCCCACTGGAAAAAAGATTCGCGCCCCTCTGCCAAGAGATGGCGGAAAAGCATGACATCAGAGAACCTGTCTGCCTTTACACCACGGCTGATCTCGAATCACTTTGCGTGCTGACATGCTTTAGGGCGGAACGAGTATTCACCTCTGCCTTTGGCAATGTCAAAGGCATCTTTACAGCTGCATAACGACATCCCCTGTGCATGTTCATCTTCAAAAAGCGACCCATCATCTTAGTGGTTGGGTCGGCGCATGTGGACGTTTTTGGAGATTTTGACACATCGCAAGCCAATGCCATTGACAAAGAGGGTGAGATTGTCTGCTCTATTGGCGGCACCGCATTCAACATTGCCGTCGACCTCGCAAGCGAAGCAACAGTGCAAGTAATCTTGTACACACACTTAAAGAAGAATAGCCTGTCGACAGACTTGATCATTCGTCGCCTGCGAAGGGAGTTTATATCGACACGATATGTCATTCGAGATGATTCTATCAAATCAGACAGCGGTTTCATCGCCCATCGATCAAACATGGAGCTCACGTCCGCTGTTTCGTCGATGCCAATACAGCAGGCTACCATCAACATCGGAAAGATAGAATCCATCGCCAAGCGATCATCAGTCATCATTGCGGAATGCAACCTATCTTCTGCTCAACTCAACAACATAGCAAAGATATGCACGAAACTCAATAAGCCCTTCCTCGTTGGTGGGGTTTCCGAGTCTAAATGCAAGAGGGTGCGCCTTCTGGATGCCGCTGCCTCGCCACTAATCGCTTACTTTAGCATCAATATCACAGAGGCCGCAGCCCTCATTGGGAAGCCTCTTGGAAAGCTAATCGAGATTGACGCGAGCACTGCAAAATTGATTTGCGAGCTGTCAAGAGCATCAACCGTCATCATCACGGGCGGAAGCGACGGCTGGATAAATGCATCGATCGATGGGAGCATAAAAGCCAACGCAGCACCTGTATCACCAGTTGTTGTTTCAACATCTGGCGCGGGCGATGCCCTCATCGCTGGACTCGGCTACCATCTGGCACACGATAGAAGTCCATCAGACATCTCTAAAGCAACTGAAACAATTCATCGTTTCATTGATCGAGTCCTTCGACACAGGGCATCGAGCGGTTCCGAGTTCACAAACGTCGATTCGATGAATTCTGAATATCGCCACTATCTCAAGCTGTTGTCTCGCAATAAGTCTAGTTTCATAGGTGCTGCACTTGCTGGAATAGGGTTGATTGCAGGCATCATTCAGGCCGCAGTCAGTTTAGAGACGTCGACCACTGTCGCCGATTTCATTCGCCGAATTTTTTCTCCTGACAGA
>JAHFRR010000174.1 GCA_023266165.1 Thiotrichales bacterium | reverse complement strand
AGAGCATATGGATCGCGCGCGCAAAGATCTCCGAGAAGAATTTCGTATTCAAGAGGAAGCGTTGTTCAGTAATCTCAAAACCGCTTTGACAGGCGAGGTTGCGAAAGCCGCCGGCGCAAGTTTAAAGAAAGGGGAGATCATGACAGCAGAGGTGCTGCAAGCGCTGCCTTATGAGAAATGGTTTGCCCTTAAGCCCACGCAGCCTGAGCTGGTCGAGCAGTTAAAGCAAGCTGAAGCACAACTGATTCAGTATCGCATTGACTTTGACAAGCGGTTGGCGGCACGTCATCAGAAGATTATTCAAAGCGATGATCTGGCCCCTGGGGTCTTGAAAATTGTGAAAGTGTATGTGGCTGTGAAGCGCCGCATTCAACCGGGGGATAAAATGGCAGGACGCCATGGAAACAAAGGGGTGGTCTCTCGTATTCTGCCCGTTGAAGACATGCCGTTTTTAGCCGATGGCACGCCCGTGGATATCGTCTTAAATCCATTAGGGGTACCCTCCAGGATGAACGTGGGCCAGATCCTCGAAACCCATCTGGGGTGGGCTGCTCGTGGCCTAGGCCAAAAAATTGGGAAGTTATTAGACCAGTCTGCGCCTGTCTCTGAAATCAGGGCGTTCCTGGAGAAAATCTATAACCATCGTAATGACCAGCAGTTTAATCTCAAAGGATTGACAGATGCTGAGATTCTGGAGATGTGTGGCAACCTGCGTCAAGGGGTGCCGATGGCAACGCCTGTCTTTGATGGCGTGACGGAAGCAGAGATCAAAGCCATGCTGAAGTTGGCCGATCTGCCTGAAAGCGGGCAAGCGACGCTCTATGATGGCCGTACCGGTGAGGCGTTTGAACGTCCTGTCACTGTGGGTTGCATGTATATGCTCAAGCTCAACCATTTGGTTGATGATAAGATGCATGCCAGATCGACAGGCTCTTACAGCCTGGTGACGCAACAGCCCTTAGGGGGTAAAGCCCAGTTTGGGGGTCAGCGCTTTGGAGAGATGGAAGTCTGGGCGTTGGAAGCGTACGGCGCGGCGTTTACGTTGCGTGAGATGCTGACGGTGAAATCCGATGATGTGAATGGCCGAACCAAAATGTATAAAAACATTGTGGATGGGGATTATCGTATGGATGCCAGCACGCCCGAGTCGTTCAATGTCTTGATGCGCGAGGTGCGTGCCCTGGGTATCGATATCGAGTTTGATTCAGCGGATTAGTATAGTATTTGGTTAATTGAGGAGAAGTCCCTTGAAAGATTTACTGAATTTAGTAAAACAGAATGCGCGTAAAACCCATTTTGAATTTTTGAAAATTGGTTTGGCCTCTCCTGAGCTGATTCGCTCCTGGTCGTATGGAGAAGTCAAAAAGCCGGAAACCATTAACTACCGGACGTTCAAGCCGGAGCGGGATGGATTGTTTTGCGCAAAAATCTTCGGGCCAGTCAAAGATTATGAATGCCTGTGTGGTAAGTACAAGCGCTTAAAGCACCGTGGCATTATCTGCGAGAAGTGCGGTGTTGAAGTCACTCAAACCAAGGTGCGCCGTGAGCGCATGGGTCATATTGACTTGGCAAGCCCTGTTGCCCATATCTGGTTTTTGAAATCTTTGCCTTCTCGTATTGGCCTGCTGTTGGATATTACCTTGCGAGATATCGAGCGTGTCTTGTATTTCGAGATGTATGTGGTCGTTGACCCTGGCATGACGCCCTTAACGCGTGGCCAGCTGATGACAGAAGAGATGTACTTGGATGCCCTCGAAGAGCATGGTGATGAATTTGTTGCCACGATGGGCGCGGAAGCCATCAAAAAGCTGCTTGAAGCCATTGATGTCAAAGAAGCAATCCAGGAGATTCGAGAAGAGCTCCCCGTGACGCACTCAGAAACTAAGCTCAAAAAGCTCACCAAGCGTTTAAAATTATTAGAGGCCTTTGAAGAGTCCGGCAACCGTCCTGAATGGATGATCTTTACCGTATTACCTGTCCTCCCTCCTGATCTGCGACCCTTGGTACCTTTAGATGGCGGGCGTTTTGCCACTTCTGATCTCAATGATTTATATCGACGCGTGATTAACCGAAACAATCGATTAAAGCGCCTGCTAGAGCTCAATGCGCCTGATATTATTGTTCGCAATGAGAAACGCATGCTCCAAGAGTCAGTCGATGCGCTGTTGGACAATGGTCGTCGCGGTCGTGCTGTCACAGGCTCGAACAAGCGTGCTTTGAAATCCTTGGCGGATATGATCAAGGGTAAGCAAGGACGTTTCCGTCAGAACCTATTGGGTAAGCGCGTAGACTATTCAGGGCGTTCTGTCATTGTGGTGGGCCCGACGTTGAGATTGCATCAATGCGGCTTGCCTAAAAAGATGGCTCTTGAGCTGTTCAAACCCTTCGTATTCAGTAAACTCGAGCATCGCCAATTGGCAACCACGATCAAAGCGGCCAAAAAGATGGTCGAGCGCGAAGAGGGTGTGGTGTGGGATATTCTGGAAGAAGTCATTCGTGAACATCCCGTATTGCTCAACCGCGCACCGACGCTGCATCGCCTAGGGATTCAAGCGTTTGAGCCTGTTTTGATTGAAGGGAAAGCGATTCAGCTGCATCCTTTGGTGTGTGTGGCCTATAACGCG
>JAHFRR010000173.1 GCA_023266165.1 Thiotrichales bacterium | reverse complement strand
TTTGACGGCGGGGGAGGATTAGGAAAAGAGGGATCCACTGACCCTGTCGAAGCGATTGGCATCGGCCGCACCCCTGCCAAGGCCTTATGCAGACGACTGAAGATAAAATCATGCACCAAACGCCCCTCTCGAAACCTGACTTCATGCTTGGTCGGATGGACATTGACATCAACCCCTGCTGGATCCACGCCCAGATAGAGCACAAACACAGGGTGTCGACCTTGATATAGCACATCTTGATAGGCTTGGCGTACCGCATGGGCGATTAACTTGTCTTTCACAATTCGATGATTGACAAAGAAAAACTGATGATCCGCTTGACTGCGTGAAAACGTCGGCAACCCTACAAATCCGGAGAGATGCAAATCCACAGAGGCCTCATCTAGCCAGATGGCATGCTCCAAAAACCCCTCGCCCAATAGCGCACGGATCCGAGACTCCTGCCCCTCTTGAGACTCCGCCTTGGGCAGCTGTAACAACACACGGCCCTCATGGATCAAGGTGAAGCCAATCTCAAAATGGCTCAGCGCCTGTTGCTTCACGCTCTCTTCAATAACTGCCAGCTCGGTTTTTTCTGTTTTGAGAAATTTACGCCGTGCAGGGGTATTAAAAAACAAATCTTCGACACAGACTTGTGTCCCCAAAGACAACGCTGCAGGCTTTAAAACAGGATCTAGATAGCTGCCCTCGGCTTCCAGTACCCAGGCATGCGGGCTACTTAAATGACGAGAGGTTAAGGTGAGGCGTGAGACAGAAGCAATGCTGGCCAGCGCTTCTCCTCTAAAACCCAGCGTGTTTAACGCTTCCAGCTCATCCAGCGAATACACTTTACTGGTGGCATGGGGGGCGAGCGCTAACGGCAAATCCTCTTTGACAATCCCCGTGCCATTATCAATCACGGCAATACGCCGAACGCCTCCTTCTTCCAACTCAATGCGAATCTCTGTGGCACCCGCATCAATACTGTTCTCCACCAATTCTTTGACAACAGAAGCCGGACGCCCTACCACCTCGCCCGCTGCGATTTGATTGGCAAGCTCTAGGGGTAAGACTACAATGCGCCGTGTCATTTACTGACGAAACCAAATCTGGTGAATCACCGTTAAAACCACGCCTCCTAGAATCACCAAACCCATCCACTGGAGCAACGACACTTTTTTAAGAAATCTCGTTATCTTTTTCATGTTAGTAAATCATACCTATCACTGTTGCTGACATACAGGTACAAATGGTACCTGCAATCATGGTTTTAAAACCAATTTTGACAATCTCGCGACGGCGATTAGGCGCCAAGGTGCCATAGCCCGCCATCATGATTCCCAAGCCTGAGAAGTTGGCAAATCCACACATGGCATACATCATCATCAGGCTCACGCGAGGATCCAACGCCCCTTTCGGCAAGCTTGCTAAGGATTGAAACGATACCAGCTCATTCAAGACCATCCGCTCGCCCATCAACTGCCCTGCCGTCAAGGCCTCATGCCAAGGCACACCCATCAGCCACATAAAGGGCATAAAGGCGTAGCCTAGAAGCCATTTCAAGCTGATCGCATGTCCGTTGATAAAAGGCAAAAGCTCCAGCAGTTTATTGACAAAGGCCACCAAGGCGATTAAGACAATCAGCATAGCAATGATGGAAACAAATACCTCAACACCCTGCTTGACCCCTTGGGTCAATGCATCCAAGACATTGAGAGATTTATGTAGATTCAGCTGATCCCCCAAAGTGATCGACTCAGATTCTGGAATAATAATCCCCGAGATCATGATGATCGCAGGCACTGAGATGATCACTGCCGAGATCACGTGCACCATAACATCAGGAATCACAGGGGCGAGAATCGTGACATAAAGCGCCATCACGGTGCCTGCAACCCCCGCCATTCCACACGTCATCATGGTAAAGATTTCATTGCGCGTCATTTTTTTCAAGTAGGGCTTGATGATAAAAGGGGATTCACACATGCCGACAAACAGGTTCGAGGAAATCCCCGTCGCCAAGGGCCCTCCGATGCCCAGAGTACGTCTCAACACCCACGAAAGCCCGTGAATGACGCGAGGTAAGATACGCCAATAAAACAAAACTCCAGAGATCGCCGCGATGACAATCACCATGGGCATGGCCATAAAGGCGAGGCTAAAGAGATGGGCGGAACCCTGAGCGTTCAGCTGAAAGGGCACCGTACCCCCGCCCACATAGCCAAATACAAAGCTGGTACCAGCGATGGTCGCATGGCTTAAGGCAATCACTGCTCTGTTGATCCACTCAAAAAAGACGATAACGATTTTCACTTTCGAAAGAATCACAGCAATCACAATTTGCAAGACCAGCCCGAAAACAATGGGCTTGATGCGCACTTTGCGCTTGTTCTCGCTCATCAGAAAGGCCAAAAATACAAACCCCAAGAGCCCTATCATACCGCGGAGGATTTCCATCAAACGTCCTGATTGAAGAATTGAGGTCGCAGTGTACGCTGGAACTGATAGAAAAACAATGGGGATTTACAGCTTTGTATAGGTTCAGGTATTTTGAGACTTTTGAGAAGCCTCCAATTGGTAGTGATGAATATACTGCATTGGGGTGAGTCCGTCGAGGGCTTGGTGGGGTCTGTAAGAGTTATATTTTTTA
>JAHFRR010000057.1 GCA_023266165.1 Thiotrichales bacterium | reverse complement strand
CCCCACCAAGCCCTCGACGGACTCACCCCAATGCAGTATATTCATCACTACCAATTGGAGGCTTCTCAAAAGTCTCAAAATACCTGAACCTATACATGACGCGCATACCCCCGCGCATTAAAAATCAGTATAATGCCCCCCTGTAGTGATATGACACTTTCACGGAGACAGTTTATGACGGCACTTTCACGCTTAGATCCCACGCTTTTTGGGTTTATTCAACAAGAAGCGCAACGCCAGATCGACCATCTGGAGCTCATTGCTTCTGAGAATTATGTCTCTCACGCAGTGCTTGAGGCGCAGGGGTCTATTCTCACCAATAAGTATGCCGAAGGCTATCCAGGTAAACGCTATTATGGTGGGTGTGAGTTTGTAGATCAGATTGAGCGTCTTGCCATTGAGCGTGCTCAATCTTTATTTAACGCAGCTTATGCCAATGTCCAACCTCATTCAGGTTCGCAAGCCAATGCCGCGGTGTATATGGCTTTGCTGCAGCCTGGAGAAACTATCTTGGGCATGAGTTTAGCGCATGGTGGGCATCTGACGCACGGTGCATCGGTGAACTTTTCTGGCAAGTTGTATAAAGCGGTTCAATATGGCATTGATCCCATCACGGGTTTGATTGACTATGAGGTCGTGAGAGCACTGGCACAGACCCATCAGCCTAAACTCATTGTCGCAGGGTTCTCTGCGTATTCTCAAGTGATTGATTGGCAAAAGTTTCGAGCAATTGCAGATGAAGTGGGTGCGTATTTGGTGGTTGACATGGCGCATATCGCAGGTCTTGTCGCAACAGGGTTATACCCCAGTCCTGTTTCTATTGCTGATGTGACGACCTCAACGACCCATAAAACCTTAAGAGGCCCTCGTGGCGGACTGATTTTGGCAAAGGCAAACCCAGAGATCGAGAAAAAACTCAATTCAGCTATTTTTCCTGGATCCCAAGGTGGGCCGTTGATGCATGTCATCGCGGCCAAAGCGGTTGCATTTTTAGAAGCGGCTCAGCCCGCTTTTAAAAGCTATCAAATCCAGGTGTTGAAAAATGCTAAAAAATTGGCAGAGGTTTTAACAGCGCGAGGCTTTAAAATTGTTTCTGGAAATACGCAAAATCATTTATTGCTGGTGGATCTGATCGCACAAGACATTCCTGGGAAAGAGGCCGAAATTCGCTTAGGCGAGGCGCATATGACCGTCAATAAAAATACGGTACCCAATGATCCGCGCTCGCCCTTTATTACCAGTGGCCTGCGCTTGGGCACGCCGGCGCTAACCTCACGGGGTATGCAAGAACCTGAGATGGAAAAGATTGCACATTGGATTGCTGATCTCTTGTTGGATCTGCACAACGACGCCCTGATGATCTCGATTCGAGATCAAGTGATCCAGCTGTGCCAGGGGTTTCCTGTGACAGTGATGTAGGCCCCGCAAACATCACAAAAACAGCTAAAGCAGATTATGTGAAGTCAAATTCTATTGACAAATGACTTCACATAAAGATAAAATGTCGATTATGTGAAGTTAGAAAGTCGTGACCATGGATTCAAAAATTTTTATTGGTCGTCAGAAAGAACTGTCAGAATTGGATAGATTGCTCAACAAGAAATCCTCAAGTTTGGTGGTGATTCGTGGACGACGACGTGTTGGTAAAAGTCGATTGGTACAGGCTTTTGGAAAAGGGCATCGTTTTTTACATTTTGCAGGTTTGCCCCCACAAAAAAATACCACGATGCAAACAGAACTGGAGGCTTTTTCTCAGCAGTTCTCTCTCAATCACCTTCCCGCGATCAAAGCAGATGACTGGACGAATTTGTTTGCATTTCTAGCACGAGACACTGCGAAAGGCCGTGTGATTATCCTTTTTGATGAGATTTCATGGATGGGGTCAGGAGACCCTGATTTTCTTGGAAAACTGAAGAATGCGTGGGATATGCAGTTTTCGCAGAATCCAAAATTGATTTTGATTTTATGTGGTTCAATCTCTACTTGGATTGAAAAAAATATTTTAAGTAGCACCGGATTTATGGGACGCATTTCACTGGATTTGATTGTAGGTGAGTTGTCATTACGAGATTGTAATGCCATGCTCAATGCACTGGGGAGTAAAGCCAATGCCTATGAGAAGTTTAAAATCTTATCTGTGACGGGGGGTATCCCTCGCTATCTTGAAGAAATTCAGCCGAATCTCTCTGCAGATGAAAATATCAAGAGGCTTTGCTTCAATCAAAATGGTATTTTATTTCGAGAGTTTGGGGATATCTTCCATGATCTTTTTACAACGAAAAGTGTGTATTATCAAAAAATTGTTGAGCTTTTAGAGGGTGAGGCGCTTGCATTTAATGACATCTGTCAGCGTCTACAGGTGAAAAAAAGTGGTTTTTGGAGTGACTATCTCGATGAGTTGATAAAGGCGGGGTTTCTCAAGCGAGATTTCACTTGGGATTTGAAAACAGGAAAAGCGTCTCGATTGAGTCGCTTCAGGCTCAGTGATAATTATTTGAGGTTCTACCTAAAATATATTGGCCCGAATAAAGATAAAATTGAAAGCGGGCTTTTTGAGAGCAAAGCCATGAGCAGTCTTCCTGGATGGGAGGCCATCATGGGGTTGCAATTTGAGAATCTTGTTCTCAATAGTTATCGATTTATTTGGGAGAAGCTTAATCTTAACACGAATGATATTATCTCACATGGTGCCTATTTCCAACGGCAAACCACTCGTTATCCAGGATGCCAAATTGATTATATGATCAAGACTCGTTACAATACGCTTATTGCATGCGAGATCAAGTTTTCTCGCAATGAAATTAAATCAGATGTTCTCGATGCTGTCCAGAAGAAACAAGATGCGATTCTATTGCCTACTGGATATGCCTTTTGGCCTGTGCTGATTCATGTGAATGGGGTCAGTGAGTCCGTCATTGAGGCAGGCTATTTCACGCATATCATTGATTTGAGTGAGCTATTGGATTGAAGCCAAAATCCACTTCTCGCTCTTGAATAGTTGTGAGGAATATGGCATAAGTGGTTCGCAGAATGGATAGGATGTTGGGTGCTTGAATAACAGGAGTGATGTTTCCATGAAAACCCTAAAAACAACAATAGCGATTTCTTTCGCAGCCCTACTGGGTATTGCGCACGTGGCTTTTGCTGCCAACCCTCTTGCCGACCCTAACCCTTCAACGACGGTGACGTTAAACTTGATGCGTCAAAACACCCTCACGCTGTCTCAGGCCAAGGTTTTGGTCGCAGTGGATACAACCATCAACCCGTCAGATCTTTCAACCACCTTGGGCAATCTTTCTTTGATTAAAGACAACTTGACGGGGCAATGGACGCTCAAAAGTGTTAAAACTGCTTCAACCGCTTCTGGATTAATTGATCTCAAAGCCACGCTGCAAAACATCATGCCCTTAGGATCCAGTAACAACGCGTATGCTTTTGCCAAAGCGGAATCTACCCCAGGTGAGACCTTCACCGTGGAAAGCATTGAGCCTTACCTGTCAACTGAAAACCTCTCTAAAGCCAATCAGGCGCTGTCTCTTGAGCTGTATCGAGATGCCATGAGCTATCAAACGCAGCTGTCGATGACCAGTGGCTTGGTGTACCATATCTCTAAAATTAATTTTTACAGCGCAACCCCGATCTACACACCAGGGCCTTTGATTTTTGCCGCTCGGATGTCCAGTAACGCCAATGATGAGGGCAACTCCGGTGTGGCCCACGTTGCCCAAGACCTGAAGATGTCAGCTGAGGTGACGCTAGAGGCGGATGCGAGTGCTTCAAGCAACGTAGTGAGTATTGGGTCTTAACTACACCCCGCCCACCACCATTTGATTAATGCGAATGGTGGGTTGTCCGACGCCCACAGGGAGGCTTTGGCCTTCTTTGCCGCACACGCCGATACCAGGGTCTAAGCGCAGATCATTGCCTACCATGCTCACGCGCATGAGGGCAGAGGGCCCATCGCCAATCAAAGTTGCGCCCTTCACGGGATACTGAATCTTACCCCGTTCAACAAAATAAGCCTCACTGGTTGCAAACACAAATTTGCCCGAGGTAATATCTACTTGCCCGCCATTGAAATTCACGGCATACAAGCCTTTATCAATGGATGCAATGATTTCTTCAGGGGTATGTTCGCCAGGTTGCAAATAGGTATTGGTCATGCGAGGGAGAACTTTATGGGCGTAAGATTCCCGACGGCCATTGCCTGTGGGTGCTTGCCCCATCAAGCGTGCACTGAGTTTGTCATGCAGATACCCCACTAAGACGCCTTTCTCAATCAACGAAGTACAGTGGGTCGGTGTGCCTTCATCATCTAAGGTCAGAGAGCCTCGTAAGTTGGCAAGCGTACCATCATCCACAATGCTACACAAAGGGGAAGCAATGACTTGCCCCATTTTATGGGAAAACGCGGAGCTCATCTTGCGATTGAAATCTGCCTCTAACCCATGCCCCACCGCCTCGTGGATCAAAACGCCTGGCCAGCCAGAACCCAAGACCACATCCATCACACCTGCTGGAGCGCTTCTGGCTTGAAGATTGACATCTGCGCCATGAATGGCTTGGTTGACCAGGGTTTGCCAGGTGTTAGGTTCGAGAAGCTGTGCGAGGGCGTGGCGCCCACCGCCGCCAGCAAACCCTTGCTCGCGTTGGCCGTTGGATTCCAGAATCACCGTCACAGACAGGCGTACTAGAGGGCGGTTGTCTACTGCGAGGGTGTCATCACTGGCGAGAATTAAAATTTGAGTTTGACTGGAAGCCAGTGTTGCCAGGACTTGCGTGATTCTCGGGTCTTTGGATCGGGCGTACTGATCAACCGCTTTCAGTAAGTTGACCTGGTCTTGCGATGTCAGAGACAGTCTGGGATCAATGGCAGGATATCTCGATTTCGCATGCGGATGGGATATCTTGGAAGGGGATTTGAGCGTTGGGATCTGAATAATTTGTTTTGCATGGTGAGCGGCAAGAAAGAGCCCAGGCTCTGTTAACACATCACAGTAGGCCAATCCGGTCTGCTCGCCTGTATTGACACGGATTCCAGCGCCTTGACCTAAATCAAAGCTGCCATTTTTCACCAAGCCATCTTCTAAAGACCAGGATTCAAAGTAAGAGGATTCCAAGTAGATGTCTGTGAAATCTGCCCCCGGGGCATGGGCGCTGGCCAAGACTTTTTGAAGGATTTCAAGAGAAAGACCATTGTTCGTGAGCAAATGCTGGTAGAGTTTTTTTTCTAAATTTCTATCCATAATCTTTAATATCCATCATTTTTGTTCATCATCTTGATTCACACAAGAGCTTTCTATCCTGATCTTGTTATGATAAGCGCCTGTGAGACCACACAGGGAAATCTTCTCGCAAGACTTGTAGTCTGAGCAAGTCAATCTCGGCGACAGCAAACCCAACGCCTCCTTGCTGTTGCGCCAAAATATTACCCCAGGGCCCTACGATCATGCTGTGGCCATAGGTCACACGGTTGTTGGCATGCGTACCGACTTGATTGGCGGCTAACAGGTAGACCTGGCTCTCAATAGCGCGAGCTTGCAATAAGATTTGCCAATGTGCGCGACCCGTTGCAGCCGTAAAGGCCGAAGGCAATGCGATAATCTCAGCGCCTTGCATACGCATCGCATGAAAGAGGTCTGAAAATCTAAGGTCGTAGCACACGGCCAGCCCTAGCTTTCCAAACGGTGTAGGGATGACAACGATTTTGCTGCCGGGTTCATAGATCTTAGACTCTTGATAGTGCTCACCATTTCCTGCCAAGAACACATCAAACAAATGCATTTTATCGTAGCGGGCAACTACTTCACCTTCTGTGTTCCAGACCATACACGCGCTGCGAACCTTGGTTTCGTCTTTACATCTGAGGGGAATGGTGCCTCCCACAATCCAGATTTTATGACGTCGTGCCATCTCAGAGACGAAATGCTGCAAACGATGATCAGCGCCATCACACCCATAGGGCTCTTGAATTAAGAACACGTCTTCATCTTTTGCGCCGATAAATCCAAAATTTTCAGGTAAGACCAAAAGGCATGCCCCTTCATCAACGGCTTTACGTGCCAACAGCTTGATGGTCAGTAAATTGGGGGCAATCGCCGCGCAGGCATTGATTTGAATCACTGCAACTTTGATTTTCATAGCGCGCCTCTTTTATATTATATTTTTTTATTTAAGAAATATTTTTAAGAGAAGAGATTTCGGGTTTCTCCCATGAGCCTGATATCTGATAGACCCATCCTTTATCTTTTAACACCGTATCGCTTAAAACTTTATCGGCAACCCAGGTAGCTGCTCCTGCAATCGGCCCTCCCAATAAGGTAGCTGCTAATGCCAAACCTCCACTCACTTGAGGAATGACTAACACCTGGAAGTCAAGTGTATGGGTCACTATACTCGTGTTTCCTTGTAGGTGCAAATTCAACGCGGGCCCTGCCAGTGCCATATTGTTTGTTGAAAGACGTCCTTGAGCCATCTGAACATCACCCTCTAATGTGTTGAAAGCCAGGCCTTTTTCCATGACATCTGAGAAATTTAAATCAAAGCGCCGCGCAATATCGCTCACATTCATCAGGCCTAAAAATTTTGACATGCCAGGATTGATCGATGACAACGAGCCGTTTTTGAGATCAATGTGGAGCTGTGCATTCAAGGCTCTGAGATGAGGCATCAAGTTGATGCTCAGATAGGAAAGAGGGCCAGATAACGAGCCCTCACCCCCGCTCAGCCAATTTTTGAGCCCTATTTGGATGAGCAATCCTGCCCAATTCTCAGCGTTGATCTGGAGATGATAGCGGCTCAACAACTGATGGGACACCGCGCGCACTTGGCCCTGGAGGCTTACACTGAAGCTATTGGACTGAAGCGAGAGGTTTTGAATCTCCAGCGTTTGAGGGGTGGTTTCAGGATGAATGAGAGTGAGATTCAACTGGCCCAAGAGGGTGTGATTCCAATAAAAATTTTGCACCTGACATTGAATCGAGGGCCAGGGGGTTAAGTTTAATAATTTTTTAGGTGTGTTAGGGTCATTATTTTTAAAATCTTGCGCATTTAACTGCAATGTTTGCAGTTGGCATGTCAGGCGATTGGGTATCCCAAAGTGCCAGTGGATTTGACCCTGGAGAGAAGGAGATTGAATAGAAAGCGCGATGAGCTGAGGATTGGCAAAGCCTTGAAGAGACAGCTGGGTGTGCGTATGGGCAGGGTTGATGAGCGACAGTCCAATGTCCCAACGGGGAATCTTAGGCTGCCAACTGAGAGAAGCGCTGAGATCAAGAGGCTCGCCGAAGGGTTTAGCCAAGGGCCCTGGCAGTGTGCTTTGAAGAGCACGTAGGGATAGCTGTGCAATCACGCGGGAGAGATGGGCTTGGATAAACTGAAGCCTAAAAGGAACAGCGCCTGAGAGCGAATCCCACAAGGGATTGGGAAAGCGCTGGGCTAATAGACTCACGGGCGCATCGCCTTGGGCTGTGATGTCGAGTTGATTGGAATTGGAAGTCATGGTGAGGTGCAGCGGTTTTTGCAAAAACGTGCCGTTAAAATAAGATTTTGGAGAAACCCACTGGTTTTGTAAAATCAAATGTCCTGACAGCTGATGGACATGCAATAAGGGCAGTAGGGTGAGCGCAGCAGATGAGATGTCTTGAAATGCAAGATCCGTTGACCAACCCGTTGGGGTTTGATAGGCAATGCGTGCATTCACTTGGCCGCCCTGCCACGTCAAGGTTTGAAAGAGAGGTATGAGGGTTGGGTAGAGTGGGGTGTGTGCCAGATAGTTTTGAGCATCTGTCAAAGAGCCTTGGGCATTGATCAGAAGCTTGAGGGGATTGAGGGTAAGGGTCAGCTGGTTTAGGTGCATGCCTAAAGAAGTTCCCTGATTGACTGTGATGATCCAACCGGGTGTGGGGGTGTTTCCACGGAAACTTCCTGTCATGTTTTGAACCAAAGGCCATTCTGGTAAAAAGAGCCCCCCCAGACCTGAAAACTGCCCTGTGATCTGCCAGCCAGAGGGGGCTGCAATTTGCGATAAGGTACCCCGATAGTGAGTCTGAATCTGGATTTGAGACAATTGCAGCTGATGCCCGTTGATCCAATCACTGATCGTATGTGGCAAGAGATGCCATGCTAAAAGATCTTGTGTGAGATTGAGTAACGGCTGGTTCCAGAGGGTATCAGAGGTCAGCTCCAGGGTTGTTGCCTGCCAGGTGCTTTGATCTATCTGATCAAGAGGCTGAGGCAATACCATATGGGCATTCCATATGGAAGAAAGGCCGTTTTGGCCTAGGCTGGCATGCAGGTGGATCTCCGAAAAGTTTTCAATCATGGTCTGACTTTCAAACTGAAAATTCAAAGGTTGGGTTTGTGGCTGAGTCTGAGCAATTGCTTGAGGCGGTAATAGTGTTAAGTTTTGTTGAGGAAAC
>JAHFRR010000056.1 GCA_023266165.1 Thiotrichales bacterium | reverse complement strand
GGTATCAAAAAACTGATCGTGAGGATTGGCGGTTGCATTCTGGAGATGATGGACATGGGCATAATGATAATACTGCGCTTGAAAAGAGCCTATCCCTGTCCCCAGAAGGGGATGGGCTTTGATGAGATCCAGTGAGGTCTCATAAAAACTCAGTCGCTCACCCACAGAGGTGTTGGGGTTGCCCTGTTGAAAGCTGTGAATGTTGCTGTAGATAGCCGTCACGCGGCCTTTGAATTCGTGTGAGCAGAGGAACGCCAGTCCTAGCATCATCAACCCTGCAAGCAAGGCAATCGCGGTGTGTTGTTTTGAGGTGTTGCAAAAAAGCTGAGAGATTTTGAAGGTAGGCTTCAGCATCAGGATGACCAGGGTTGTAAAGCTTACAATCCAAAAGAGATAGCCAGATCGACCGAGATTCATAAATAATACGTAGTACAGTACCAGCAGCGCTGCTAGGATCAGCAGGGTTTTGAGGATGCGATGGGGGGTCAAATAGCTCAAGAGGTAAAACAGGATAGATCCATAGGCCATCAGTGCATTCGCTCCAATGTGTTGGATGAAGGGGCTGGAGAGTCTGCCTCCAGGCATCAAAACAATATGCCCGTAAACGCTGAGTATCGTAGTGATCAGCGTGATCAGGCATCCTATCAAAAAACTGCTTAAGACGCGCATCAGTGTTTTTGTATCTTGAATCAGATAAAGCGTGATGGGAACCAACAGTAATTTATTATATTTTGAGGCATCTTGCCAGGGAGATGTGGCATGGAGATCAGGTGTTGCATAGAGTGTGCTGAGCCATATCAAAGCGAAAAAGATCAAAGTGATTTGTGCGAATCGGTGGGTTAGCAGCGAGGCCCATTTGTTTTTCCATTGCCCTGATGCCAGATACAGCAAGAGCATGGTGTAAAATACAATATTGACCCCTGCCGTGGAGAGGGGTAAGAGCAGGGCAAGTACGCTCAGAAGGGCCGTATTGATGAGGTCTATTTTTTTGAGAAAGGGCAGTGCGCGCATCTTCAAGCCTTTTTTGTGAATGTTCAAAATATTTTTGGATGATACTGGATTTTCAAAAGAATTGCACTGGCTGTTATGTTATTGATGCGATTTTAGGTCAATCCTGTGAGCCCTGCAATGCCTGTGCATGCTTTGAGAAGGACGGGCGCATTGCGAACAAAGTTCGCTGTATTGGTAAACGTTGCAGGGGCGATGGCCGTTGCATCCCCTGTTGCGATCGTGAGAATGAGCGCTGGAGGGGCAAGATCTTTATCTTGAGCAAAGACTAGGTGATGGGTGGAGGTGTGTGAGAAAGCTTGAGGGGGCGTTTTAAAGGGGATGGGAGAGGTTGCGGAGTCTGGTATCACCTGCCCCTCAAGGGTAAAGCCCAGTGATCCGGCAATGGCCCATTCGCGATACTCAAGAGAGGGATTGAGGGGCTGGGGTATTGCTTTAAGTGTAAAGCGCCCCTGTGTTGGGGTGCCCTGCACTTGTGGGGGAGAGGCTGTCGTATCTGTCGTGAGGCTGGCGCCGATATGGATTTGTTTACCTAAGGATCTCCACGCTAGCATCACGCTTACCTGGCTTTCCATAAAGCCCCTGAAGATTCTCGGCGCGGTTTTACTGACGTGTTGAAGCGTGAGTAGGAGGGGGAGTCTGCTCGGTGCCCCAACAGGCTGGAGCTTCAAGGTGCCAGACAGCTGGATCTGATAGCGGATGTGCAACAGGCCCTGGGGAGTGGGGAGGGCGTCGGTAAAATCCTGAGGCGGTAACAGATCCAGATCATATTCGGCTGTAGGATTCAGGGCATCTTGATAGCCATGGAGCCGATAGAGTGTCTCGGCTTTTTGGCGTGCGTTGTGAGGAGGCATCTTTTGAGCGCTCATAGAGAACGTCTGGTCTGGCGCTGGGTCTAAGCTGAGAAGCCAGAGATTGTTAAAATCAGAAGGGGAGGTATTAGGTGGGGAGAAAGCAGGAGTGCTGTTTGAGAGATGATGGGGCTCGAGACCAAAGGCCTGTAAGCTAGGCACGGGATGTGAGATCAGGTTGTCTCGCGTGTCTATGACACGGCTCCAGAGATCCCACAGTAAGATCTGAAAAGCGTGTAAAAAGGGATTATTGCTGGATTTCTCAAGAGGGTGTTTACCATATTTCAGAAAAGCGCCCATTGCCAGCCCAAGATTGAAGGGCGTAAGCAGCGGGATCAACACCATCGGGAGCCCCGCGCGCGTAAAGGCCAGACGCTCGGCGTATTGATAGCTGCGCAGTGAGCCTCTGGAGACAGTAGGATCATCAGGTGAGCCTAAGTGGGGCGTGGGCGCAGGCAGTGGGAGGCTTGTCAGATCAAGCATCCAGGGATGGGAGAAATACCTTATGAGATCTTGCACACAGTGAGATTTTGAGAAAAGTAAACCTTGAGAGGGAGGATTCTGAGGTGAAGGGAGCGGTGCCCAGGTGCGCACATCGCCCCACTCATCAAAGCGTGAAAATGCAGTGTGACCTAGCAACTGATAGGTGTGCGTGCTCTCTTGAACAGATGAACCTGCTTGAATGATCAGGGGATATCGAGGTTTTTGAGGGTGATGCACATAGTCCAGTAGATGGCTTTGAAGCTTTGCGCGGCGGGGTTGTAAGAGAGGTTCTAGGGCTTGATGGACGGACAGATCGTTGGAGTATACCCAGAGACTTTGCGCCAGATGCTGCAAGGTGAGGCTTAACGCTGCAAGCGGTAGGGTTGTATGAGAGGAAAGCGGTGTTTGCACAGAGAGCCATCGTGCGCCTACAGGCCAGGCGATCAGTGCACGCTCGTCGGGTGTGTGGGAAGGGTTATTGGGGTCTGCTCCATGATTTTGCCAGGCGGGGTCGGTCAAGAGAGGTGAGATAAGCGCGTTCCAGTAGAGCGGCAGAGGCGTGAGATCTTCTTGTATGCGATGGCGCATCAGGGTTCCCAAGGTTTGTAAAGCTCGAATTTGAAAGACCTGAGAGGGATCCTGAGCGATCAGGTTCAAGTCTTTCAAAATCTCCTCTAAGACACGCAGAGGGTCTTCTAGCAATAAAGTCAATGTGCCATCATCATTCCAATATGCAAGCCTTGGGATTGTCCACAGCGGTTGGTTCATCTGGGCTGGAGAGAAATGTTGCGGATGTGAGGGCTCAAGGTGAAAGCGCGGGCTGGTGTTACAGTCAGGAGGGGTGTCGTAAGATTTGGGATCGAGCGGGAGATAGCTCAGATGCACTTGGTAGTCATATCCCAAAGGGAGAGTGATCTCAGGGCATCCGCTTTCAAAGACTTGAACCGCTTTAAAGTACCGCAACGGCTGGCCTGGCATGCCTTGATAGAGGGTTATCCAGCGGTTTTGGATGTGCAGGTAGAGCGTTTGGGTATAGGCAGTCGGGGTGATGTGAGCGGCGATATCTGATGCGATGGGAAATGGCGGTGGCTCTGAGAGGGGCTGAGATGCAAGGGATGTGAGGTGGAAGTCTGACCGCGTGTCTGCATGCGCCAGCTGCACCAGATGCGATTTCCAGAGCGTCCGGGCTTGCGAGGGGTTCTTCTGTAAAGTGTTGAAATATGGTGAGCGGAGGGATGCCTCCAGCAAATACAGGCTTTCAAACTGGTTTTGCAGAGGCGCTTTCAAACTGAGCCAAGGCGCCCATCGAAGATGGAGTTTCTGATTTTTGAGTACAGGTGTTTCCCCCTGAGAGCCTACGAGCACTGGGCCTGTCTGTGAAGCTTGGCGTGGCTTACGCGCTTTATTGACATGCAGCTCATAGCGGTGTGTGAGTGTATGTTCAGGTTTTTGAATGATCGTCACGCCTGTTTTACGCCCCTCATTTGAATTTTAATCATTCTATTGGATTTTTTGTGGTCTGTAAAGGGGGTGGGTAAAATCACTGATAGGCCTTGATTTTTACAAAACGTTTTGTCATGATGCAAGGGTATCGTTCAAACTTATGAGGAGAGTGTCGTGAAAAAGTGTCTATTAGCGGTTTCCGTGTTGAGTCTTTTGATGGGGTCTGTTGCGATGGCGAATCTTTCGCAAGCACCTGCATCGACAGCACCTGCAGCGGCGTCATCCGCTCAAAAACAAAAAGCCAGCTCTATTTTATTTACCCAGTTGGCAGAATCTGCAACGATTACCCCTGCAGCAGGTAAGAACCAGTACACCTTAACTTTGAGTAACGTTTCCGGCAGTACAACCTGGTTTGCAGATCGTCCTGATCGCGCCTCAGGGGTGGTCACGACAGAGGATTTTGTGCAGCATTGGGGTCAGGGTGGTACCAACAGCTTTGCCAAAGATGCCCCGAACGCGAACATCGTGATTTTCAAAACCGGCGCTGACGGTGTGAAGCAGTCCTCTGAGCATATCGTTGAACTGCGTAATCCGGTCTACACGGCTAAAACCCACGAGCTGTCGTATCAGATCACGCTGCTGCCATCCCGTAAGCTCTCCACCAGCAAATTCCCTGTTGCAGGCCATACGGAAGAAGTGGCGTTGTTTATTGATTCGTGGTGGAGTTGGGGCTCCATCTTTAATGGCTGGTAATTTTCTGTGTTTAGGTGGCAGGCGAGTAGTTGAGGCTGTTTGCGGTATCAGCAGGTGTTGCTTTTGTTTCTCCACTTACTCTATGGGCAGTAAGCGCAGAAGCCCACTGTTCGAATGCTTTTTGAAACGGAGCTGCTTCTTTTTCAAAGGTACTGCTTGCCTTCTCTTTTTGGAGTGTGGACAGCACGGGAAATAGGAGCTGAGTGTTGTTGTCAGCACTTTCTGTGTCCAGGGCGAGGAGTGCTTCCTGACGGTTTTCTCCTGAGTGCGCTGCGAAAACGTCACGGACGATGCATCGCCGTCTGAGAACAGCAACAATGGATGCAACTGTAGCAACCAACACAGTAAGCATACACAATGGGACAAAGGGATAATGGCTTACAATGCTTGATGGGATCAGGTTAGCATCGGTTGCACCGTTGAGCATTGCTAGCACAAAGAAAAATGCCACAGAAACAAATATAGCCTTTGCAGCGTAAGGATGTAAGGCAGTGCGTCGCTTTATTGTTGCCTTGCAACCATGGCTGTAGCGAACTGCCAGGTAGGCATTGATTTCTGCTTCAGCCTGTGTTTTATCACGCGCTCTAAAGTTTCGGGTTTTAAGTATGTTTAGCAATAACGCATGTGCCCACTGGTCTATCGCTTGCGAAAGCTTGCTTGGGTCTTCATGGGAAACAATAGCGTGAATTTGCAGTGTGTCGACAGCAAATTGATGAAAGGCTGTGAAAAGCTTGTTGAGTTCTTCATTGCTATAAAAATAAAAAACACGTCCGCGAAGGAAAACAGCAAAATGTGTGAGTAATGCCTCTGGGAGGCTGATGTGATTTTCAATATTGTTGGGAATGCTAATGGTAACTGTCTTGTTGTCAGCGGGCAGCTGGACGAGTTGCTCGAGTAGGTTGCCAAATAGATGATTGGAAGCTTCTGGTGATGACGGTAGCATATTCGTAAGAGCGTGCATGACCGTTTTCTGGATGTCAGATGTAAGCTGATCGTCTGATGCAGATTCTTGCATATCAGGGTAGTACTGTTTCATCATGTGCTGCAGAGACGTTTTAGTTATACCCAAAAAACGCATATGAAATCTTGTCATGATATGACTTAGGCTCGATGCGATATGGGTGAGCAAATGAGATAGCGGTTTATTTTTCGTAGGCGAGAGCCATAAAAATTCGGTGAGCAAAGCTCTCAGCTCTGGTGGCTCAACAAGAAGCTCAGCGTATGCAGGCAGTACCCATTGAGACATCTCAGCTAAGATTACACCTGCCGATTTTGTAGTGTCGCTTGGTTGCTCGTATATAGATGGGAGTACATCGAGATAGCTCTGGAGCAAGGAATTGCGAAGGGGCTTTTTTGTCAAGAAGGGTGTGAGGAAGTTTTGAAGATGCACTGGAAATTTGCAGATCGCCAAAGGGCTTGTAATGCTGAGCGAAAAGAGTGTGCGTTCAGATGTAGGCAGCGTATAGCGATAGGTTGGCGAGAGTATGAGCTGAGTGTTTTGCAAAAAAGCGAGAAATATCTCATATTGCTTTGCTCTTACTTGTGGGCTGGATTTTTCCCCTTGCTCTGCTTTTGTTTCTTGAGTGTAGTTCTGGAGGGCAAAAGCCTTGCCGTGCGAATAAGCCATAATCTTCTCCCAAATAGTTTTGTTAAATAAAAATATGACGGAATCGTATCACATTTGTGATGAAATGGAAGTGGGTATGAAAAAAAATTTCTACACAACCTGTCCACAGCACACCCCAGATGACCAGGCCCATTGAAAGTTGAAGCCACCGAGATGCCCTGTGACATCCAGCACTTCGCCGATAAAATACAGGTGTGGGGTACTGAAGCTCTCAAAGGTTTTGGAGGAGATGGCTTGGGTATCGATGCCGCCGAGAGTGACTTCTGCGGTTCTGTAACCCTCGGTGCCATTGGGTTTGATCTCAAATTTTTGAAGCTGTTGAGCAAGCTGGGAAAGGGCTGTGTCACGCCAGTCGCTGATGGGCTTCGGGTCTGAGCAGAGCAGCTCTGCCAGTCGAGCAGGTAAGCGTTCTGAGAGCAAGGTTTTGAGGCTGGCTTTGGGCCGTGTGTGTTTTTGTGCTTTTAAATAGCTGAGCAGATCGAGCTGAGGCAAGAAGTTTAACGTCAAGATATCTCCCGGTTCCCAGTAAGAGGAGATCTGCAAGATCGCAGGGCCGCTCAAACCTCGATGGGTAAAGAGCAGGGCATCGCAAAAAGACTGGCCGTTGCAAGAGGCTATCACCTCAAGCGAGAGGCCTGAGAGTGGAGCGAAACGTTCCAAATCGTGGGTGTGTAAAGTCAGGGGTACGAGTGCGGCTTTAATGGGGTAAATAGGGATGGCAAACTGCTCTGCAAGATGATATCCCAAAGGGCTTGCACCCATCGTGGGAAAAGACAAACCGCCGGTTGCAATCACCAATGATGTTGCGCTGAAACGCCCTTGAGAGGTATCGAGAATAAAATGTTGAGCCGTGCTAGAAGGGTTCAACTTTTGGATGGATATCAAGTGGGTATTGAGTTGAATGTTAACACGAGCTGCTTCGCACTCCTTCAGGAGTAAATTTAAAATGTCTTGAGAGGAGCGATCGCAAAAAAGCTGGCCGAGGGTTTTTTCATGATAGGGAATCTGGTGTTTTTGAACGAGACGCTCGAAATCCAGTGCGCTGTAGCGCTTAAGGGCAGAAATGGCGAAATGGGGGTTGTGCGAGAGATAGTAGCTGGGAGTGGCATGGCGATGGGTGAAGTTGCAGCGACCACCCCCTGAAAGTAAGATTTTCTTGCCAGGCTTGTTGGCGTGATCCAGCACCAAGACTTTTCGCCCGCGATGTCCGGCTGTCTGCGCGCACATAAGGCCTGCAGCGCCTGCACCGAGAATGATGACGTCGAAGGGGGTCATGGGGGTGCCTTATGAAAATAAGGCTTGCAGCGTTTGCAGAAGCTTTTGGCATGTTTGGCCGTCAAGAGATGAAATTTTTTTAATGATTCGTTGGCGATCGATAGAGCGAATTTGCTCTAATGCGATCTCGCCATCCTTGCCTTCGCAGTGAGTGGGAACGCGAGTGGGGAGTGCGCGGCTTGTTGAAGTGAGGGGCGCCACCAAGAGAACCCCAGAATGACTGTGATTAATCTCGTCAGGTGAGATGACAACACAGGGACGAGTCTTTTTGATCTCATGACCCACAGTTGGGTCAAGTTTTATTAGAAGCACATCAAATCTGGATACTACCACGTCCACTCGTCCTCATCAAATTGATTGTTGAAGTCCATCAAAGGTTCATCCCTTTCAATGCCTATACCCTCTTTATTGAAGGCCTCTAGCCAACCCTTACGTTTTGAACTCGCTTTTAAGATTAGCTGCTGACCTACAAGGTCAGGCTCGATTTCAAGTGTGTCTCCCGGTTGCATTTGCAATTGCTTCAAGAGTATTTGTGGGATACGAATGCCATATGAATGGCCCCATTTGCTCAGTACTAGCGTAGTCATTGTGCTTGCTCCTTGATGATCTGATCGGATATCTATTGAATATACATTTTTATAGTATCAGCTACGAATATTATTTTCAAGCCCTCTCCGGCGATCTTGCAGCCTTCCCCCATTTACTATAAGCTCTCTCCGTGAAAAATGAGAGAAGGGGTTGACGTTGGAAGCTTCGGAGAATACAGGTCAAGAGACCCATTGCGGCTATGTGGCGATTGTGGGGCGACCCAATGTGGGCAAGTCGACGTTGATGAATAGACTGCTGGGGCAGAAAGTCAGTATCACGTGTAGAAAACCTCAGACGACACGACATCAAATTTTAGGAATCCAGACACGGGGAGAGTATCAGCTGATTTTTGTGGATACGCCTGGGATTCACTCGAATGTCAAAGAGAAAGCCATGAATCGCTATATGAATCAAGCGGCGTTGAATGCCATGCATTTTGTCGATGCGGTGTTGTGGTTGATTGAGCCGTATTGGACAGAGGCCGAAGACTTGATTTTAAAGCATTTGCAAGGGGTGAAAGTCCCCGTGGTGTTGGGGATTAACAAAGTTGATACCGTGAAGAATCGCGGGCAGCTCTTGCCGTTGATTGAGTCCGTATCCAAGAAATTTGCGTTTCACAGCATTATGCCGTTATCCGGT
>JAHFRR010000055.1 GCA_023266165.1 Thiotrichales bacterium | reverse complement strand
GTGATGGTGGGCAACATCAAGAGCAGCAAGCCTATGATCAAAGACGAGATGCTTATCTACGTGCCCAAGGATTTACGATTCTGCGATTTTGGAATCATGAGGTTTTGCAGGAAACTTCTGCTGTTTTGGAGAGAATTCTTCCATACTTAACCCTCCACCCTAACCCTCCTCCGCAAGGGAGGAGGGAACTAGAGAAGCCCTGCCATAGTCAAGCTCCGCAAGGGAGGAGGGAATTAGAAAAGCCCTGCCATAGTCAAGCTCCGCAAGGGAATAGAGGGCTTGAAAAGCCTTGCCAATCAAGCATACCAGCAAGATCAAGATGTGTGGATACCTTATCCTACACCCTGATCAGCAATTACGGCAATGACAGCATTGCGCTGATCCAGTGGGCGTTTCACCAGAAATTGGAAAACGTGACGCTCCTGTCTGTCGATACGGGTTGGGCGGCACCTGGCTGGCACGATCGGGTTGCGCGCGCTCAAACCTGGGCGCAAGGTTTAGGTTTCAAAACCCAGCATCTGAAAGCCAAACGAGGGTTTGCTGAGTTGATGCGCATGCGAGGGAACTTTCCCACCCCCACGCTCCAGTGGTGCGCAGGGTTTCTCAAAGGGCTTCCGATCCTAGACTGGCTGGATTCTCCAGAGGGTGACCCCTATTTTACCTCGACAATCTTACTCGCCCATCGCCGCGATAGCAGCCCTCAAAGGCGAGATCTTCCAGAGCGCGTGCCCTCCAGCGAGCATTATCATGATCGTGCGCTCTGGCACCCTTTATGCCATCATACGCGAGAAGACCGAGATCAACTGATTGCCCTCACCCCGTTCCCGCTCTTACCGCATCGATCGCTTGAATGCGACCCTTGTATCAACAGCACCCACAACGATTGGCTGCGCCTCGCCCCTGAATCTATCGCTCAAACGGTCAAAATCGAGCACGCGTTAGGGCAGCGCTTATTTGAATACTCAAAACCCCATACCCAGTTAGATCAGGCGATTCAAGCGTTACAGTCTCAAGGGCAGCGATGGGAACCTGAGGAAAACAGTGATATCGTCGAGATGGGATGCGGATCTTGGTTTGGATGCGGAGAGTAAGGGCAGACTCAAGCGCTTAAGGTTTTTTGGGCTCATCCTGCTTCATAATGAAAGATTCCAGGTAATGAATACTGGTACTCCCCTTACGAAACCCTGCATCCTTCAAGATCTTCTCATGCAACGGAATATTGGTCTTGATGCCATCGACGACCGTCTCCATCAAAGCGTTTTCCATGCGTGCGATCGCAGCCTCACGGGAACGAGCATACGTAATGATTTTGCCGATCATCGAGTCATAGTTAGGAGGTACGGTATAACCCGAATACAAATGGGAATCGACCCGCACACCAGGCCCCCCGGGCGCATGATAAATCTGGACTTTGCCAGGGCATGGGATAAAAGTCTTAGGGTCTTCGGCATTGATGCGGCACTCCATGGCGTGCCCTTTGATCTGAACATCTTTCTGCTTGATGGACAGCTGCTTACCTGCTGCAATCCTCAATTGTTCTTTGACGATATCAATCCCTGTGATCATCTCAGTCACCGGATGCTCAACTTGGACACGTGTGTTCATCTCGATGAAATAAAAGTGCTTGTCTTCATACAGAAATTCAAACGTCCCTGCGCCTCGGTACTTCATCTCCTCACAGGCTTTCACACACAGTTTGCCAATCTTTTCGCGTTGCTTTGGGGTAATCCCCGGTGCAGGCGCCTCTTCCAACACTTTTTGATGGCGACGCTGCATCGAGCAATCACGCTCACCCAAATGGACAGCATGCCCCTCGCCATCTCCCAACACTTGAACCTCAATGTGTCTAGGCTTTTGCAAAAACTTTTCCATGTAAACAATACCATTTGCGAAAGCCGCTTTGGCTTCTGCTTGCGTCATCTGGATGGATTTGATCAGGTCTTTTTCTTCGTGAACAACCCGCATCCCTCGACCCCCGCCGCCGCCCGAAGCCTTGATAATCACGGGATAGCCAATCTTTTTGGCAATTTTAAAATTTCGAGCCTCATCGTCTGTGAGCGGGCCATCTGACCCTGGAATCGTGGGCACACCCGCGGCTTTCATGGTTTCAATGGCTTTGATTTTATCGCCCATCATGCGGATAGTTTCGGCTCTAGGGCCAATAAAAATAAACCCACTGTTTTCAACCTGCTCGGCAAAATTGGCATTCTCAGATAAAAACCCATAGCCTGGATGGATCGCCGTACTGTGCGTGAGCTCAGCGGCACTGATAATCGCGGGGATATTCAGATAGCTCAGTGCTGAGCTCGCAGGCCCAATACAGACGGCCTCATCAGCGAGTCTTACATGCTTGAGATCTCGATCCGCCGTCGAATGCACAGCAACCGTTTTAATCCGCAGCTCGCGACACGCCCGCAGGATCCGCAAGGCGATCTCGCCTCGGTTTGCAATCAATAATTTTTCAATCATGTGAGCCCCTTCCTGAATCCTCAAACCTTACGCGTCTGTGTCAATCACGACCAGAGGCTGATCATATTCAACAGGTGAGCCATCCACCACCAAAAACGCTTTCACCACACCCGCTTTATCTGCCTCGATATGGTTCATCATCTTCATAGCTTCGATGATACAGAGCGTATCCCCCACGGACACACGCTTGCCAACCTCTGCAAACGCTGGCGCACCAGGCGATGCCGCACGATAGAGCGTCCCTACCATTGGAGACTTGACACGATGCCCTTCCTCCACGCTCACCACGGGCGTGACAGGCACTGCAGGCGTGTTTTGTGCAGCATGCATCTGCGAAGCGCCAGAGTGCTGCGCAGGGTGTGCGATCGCATGATGCGCCATGCCCATCTCAGAAGGGCTCATGTGCATATGGGTCGCCCCTCGAGCACAAGAAAGCCGAATCGATTCTTCCCCTTGCTTGACCTCAATCTCATTGACCGTAGAGCCCTCTAGCAATTCAATCAATTTTTTAATATCTCGAATATTGATTTCCATTTTTGATACACACCTGCTTTTATATTATTGATTTCAGAATCACGCTGCGCAAAAATACTCGATTGCGGCCCGAAGTGCAAGCTCGTAACCTAAAACTCCCTGCCCTGAAATAACCTTTAGGGCAATATCAGAAAAATAAGAATGCTGCCTAAAAGCCTCACGGGCCTTGAGATCTGAGAGATGCACCTCAATAAAGGGAATCTGTACAGCCAGCAACGCATCTCGAAGCGCGATACTGGTGTGGGTCAACGCCGCTGGATTAAAAATAATAAAATCAATCTTCTGGTAACCCTCGTGAATCTTATCAATCAAGAGATGCTCGGCATTGCTTTGAAAAAAATCCAGCTGCACATGCGTCGGCTCTGCTAAAATCCGCAAGCCTTGATAGATCTGATCGAGCGTTTGAGACCCATACAGATGGGGCTCACGCATCCCCAGCAGATTCAAGTTGGGCCCATTCAGGATCAATATTTTTTTGTTCATCACAGGTTATCCCCCACTGTTAAGCACGGCCATGAAGCTTAAGATTGCTAGTTTTTCTTAAAAAAATCATCCAGTGTCACTAGGCCTTGAATCAGCTCTTCCGTGTAAAAATTTTTCTTCAACCCATTGGCAGAGATCAACGCCAAAAATAATTGTTTACGGGTACCCGTCCGTTCCTTAAATACTTCGAGTTTGCGCTGTAACACTTCGGCATCACCTTTTGATAACACAAAGGGCTTGTCGGTATATTTGATCTCACAAAGGGTGATAGCATCATCCCTCCGATCAAATAACAAATCAACTTGCGCACCCCGCTCTTCACTGTCTTTTCTAGGGACATAACGCCAGGAGTCTGCAATAGCACCTGGGCTGATCGCTAAAGCCTTCCTGATACACGCGATATGCTTATAACACACGGCTTCAAACGCATACCCTAACCAATTATGCCACTCGGGGGCACTCTGGAGCGACAGCCAATAACCTTCCTCTAAAGATTTTTTCTGCAACGCGTTTTGAATAGGTTCGATCCACTTCAAGTAAAACAACGTGTACTCATCCACAACACGATAGCAAATCCCTCGTCGTTTATGCTGGTAAGGCATGAATCCCATGATAAAACCCGTCTCCTCCAGCTCCTCCAGACGCTTTGCACCTCCACCACCCATTGCAGACGAACCCAACATCGAGAGTAATTCGTTTTTCCCTATGCCATATCGACGACTTGCAATCGCTCTGATAATTTGAATATAGTCTTCTGCATGATGAAACAAGGAAGCAAAAAGATTCTTGAACTCATCAAGAAGAATCCCATTTTTTGTAAAAGCAAGTTTTTCAACAAGCTGTGCTGCAGATAAGCCAGCCTCAAGATCTGCAAGATAATGCGGAATCCCTCCTGTTACCATGTAAAGCATTAAAATTTGTTGGTGATCAAGCTTAACACCAACGCTTTGAAGAAATAACTTTGTTTCTAGCAAAGTGAAAGGCTCTAGATGCATGCGACGCGTGATCCTATTATGCAGCCCTCCTCTATTGTTTATCACTTTGTGAATGATCCAGGATGCACTGGAACCACAGATGATGAGCTTGATCCTTGAATCATTCGACCAATACTGATTCCAATAATAATCCAGTGACTGGAGTAGACGAGACTTCGGTGTCGCCATCCAGGGGATCTCGTCAAAAAATAACACTATTTTTTTCTTTTTGGGCTGTATGTCTACCGCTTTCGTCAAAACTTTAAAGGCTTCACTCCAATTTTTTGGCGTTGTTAACACCGCGCCATCATAAAAGACTTCTCCAATTTTTTGCACAAAATGAGTCAACTGCTCTTTGAGTGCACCTTCCTTTGAACCTGTCACATTAAAAAAAACAGCACCAGTGCCTCTAAAAAATTGTCGAATCAGATAAGTTTTTCCAATTCTTCTTCGTCCATACAACGCCAAAAACTCAGAATTCTTAGATTCTAAAAGTCTTTTTAAAGTTGAAATTTCTTCATCTCTGCCAACAATTCTGGGCATTCTGCGTCACTCTATAGATGTTAGTCTGCGGATTATGAGAGTAATATAAGTTGCGGTATAAGTCAATAATTTCATTTAGTCTGCGGATTATAAGAGTTCTATAAGTTGCAGACTAAAGTCTTGATTACTGATTTTACAGCGCCTCAATCAGCGCGGGAATGACAGGATTCCCATGGCTCAACAATTACGATAGGATTCTCACGTCAAAACAAAAAATCAAGGAGGATTGTCTCATGAAAAAATGTTTGCGTGCGTTGTGCCTGTTACCCTTGTGTGGCTTAGCATTAGCGGGGTCTGTAGAGATCTCTGATCCATCACTTCTCACCATGGCAACCCCGATGAGCGGGCCAGGCGGTGCCGTATGCCAAGGGATTTCCTTCACATTGCCCTCCTCAAGCAATATCCCTAAAAACACAGCAGCCTTTGCTCTCCCTCGCATCCTCTTTGCAACGGGGAGTATCTCCAACAATGCGTGTACGGGGACTGTCGATCAATTCTCTGATTTTGATACCTGTATCGGCGGAGGTGGAACCCAACTGCCAGAACGCACAGGGCAGACTTATTGCATCTCAACATCCAACCTCAACCGACTCCAAGCCATGACTGGCGCAAGCACAAAAGATACCTGCCTAGAGCTGGTTGACGAAGCCGTGGGTACCTCCAGCGCTCAGCTGATCACCTACTCAGGCAATAGTTATCTCTTCAAAGGCCCAGCCCCTGCGACCGTCAGCCTTGGCGCGTCTATTGCCTGTGATAATCCGGTGTAAGGTTGAGGACGGACGAAGGGTTTCTATACTCTCAATTCACCCTCGCAATCAAGAAGCCCAGTACTCCACCGAAGAACAAGACGGGCATCGCAGCGCCCCAAAAGGCTGAGCCGTGATACACCAAAACCATCGGCCCTGTCGATTGGCTCACGAGAAAGAATACAAACCCTAACAACAAACCCAACACAAGCCGATACCCAAAGCCACTGGATCGCATCGGCCCAAAGACAAAGGGCACCGCCATCAGCATCAAAATCACGGCGGCGATCGGCTGGAAGATCAATTGCCAGAAGGTCAGGAGATATCTCTCAATCGAGAGTTCATTATGATGTCGATAGTGAATATAAGAGATCAAGCCAGGTAAGGTCAGATTATCTGACTGATTTTGGAAGAGCAAGAGCTGGAGAATATTCGGGGAGACCAGGTTCACATGCAGCAGTTGGGGCAGGGTTGTCACACGAATCGCATCAGGCGTGAGAGTCGTTTGTGTCAAGCGATTGAGCGTCCAGTTGGCATGAGGATCATAATAGGCGGAGTTTGCATGCTCGATCTGAACCAACTGATTGTTCTGGACATCAAAGCGTGTGATGCCCTCAAGCAAGCCATTAGAGCCTGCCGACTGGATATAGACAAAGTGGTTGCCTTCTTTCAACCAGGTTGAATGCGAGGTCATCAAAATCGCACGGCCATTTTGTTGAATATCTTTTTGCACGCTGGCATAAGACTGCAGTGCAGGGCCGACAAACGCACCTATTAAAAAAGTGACAACCCCCATTAAAATGCCAGCAAAGACAACGCTTCGAGCAATTTTAGCGACCGAGATGCCCGCCGCACGCATCGCGCCCAGCTCTCCATGGCTGGCCAGATGGCCCAACCCCAATAATCCGCCCAACAACCCCACCACAGGAAAGATCACATACAAGTTAGCAGGCAGAGTCAGCAAGACATACATCAAGGCATCCCAATAGGTATAGCTTCCTTGGATACTCGTTGATTCTCCAATAAAAGCAAATAGGAGATACAAACAAGATAACACCAGCAACACCAAGAGCGTAGCGCCTAGCACCGAGTGAATGATATAACGCGTCAGCTTATTCATGAAGATGGCCTCTGGAAAAGTCGTTGGATTGAGCGCACTCGCAACCCACCCTCTCGCTTGAGGATCACCATCATCGCACCCACCCCAAACACCCCATGCACCCACCATAGCCCTAGATCAGGAGAAAGCGTCCCCGCCTCAATTGAGTTTCGACAGAAAGACAACAAATTAAAATAAACCATGAACCATAAAATCGCTGGCACGACTTTCGCATAACGGCTCTGACGCGGGCGGATGGGGCAGATCGCCAGAGCCATCAACATCATCACCACGACGGCAATGGGTAAGGCACAGCGCCATTGAAATTCCGCATGCTCACGCAAGGTTTTTGCACTCAAGAGAGACCAGGTGGACTGTGCTTCCAGGGAGGTTGCTTGAATGACCGGAGGCGTTTTCAATTGCAGTTGATAGGACTTAAAATCAATGCGCTGATAGCCCTCGCCCGCACCTGGCATACTGTACACATGGCCATCCTCCAAAAGAATATAGGCAAGCCCTGTGAGAGAATCGGTACGCTGATAGCCCACAGGGGCGAGAATCACTTGAGGCTCCCCGTTATCTTGCAAGCGATAGACAAAAATATTTTGAACAGAGAGGTTACTAGGATCTGATGCGCCGATATAAACCACCTGCTTACCCCCCGAGATCGGCACAAACCGCCCTGGCTGAATCAGCTTAATATCATTACGGTTCGCCGCATTGGCCGTCAATTGCGAGAGATGGGCCGACATCTTAGGCATCACCCACAAAGAAATCCCCGCCACAATCAACCCCAGCCATAGCGTGGGCAAGAGCAAGGCCTTCAGCCACTTACGCCAACCGATCCCACAGGCAAAGAGCACGGTCAGTTCATTGTCTTGAAATAATTTCCCCGCAGAAAAAATAATGGCGAGATAAAAAGAAACCGGAATCAACAAGGCCAGATAACGCGGGAGGGTCATGCCAATCAAGGTGATGACATCCGAACCCATCATGGCCCCGCCCGCTGCAATACCGAGATAATGAATAAACATATTCATCACGACCAACAGCAATAAAACACTCAAGATCAAGAGCATGGTATGCACCATATCTCGGATCACATAACGGGTTGCGATCACCAAAACACTCCTTGGTCTTTATGGATCTTCAAAATGCAACATGCCCAGCAGTATACTCAATTTTTGCTTTAAAATTAAGAGGAGCCAGTTCTCAGGTCAGGGCCACCTCATGAAACTTGCTTGTCATGTTTTTTGATGCCAGGGGGATTTATAAGGAATAAAAATTAAATATGTTTTCTTAAAGACTTTATTGATAAGGCTTTAAGTCGCCTCTCCCCTTGAGTTCGATATCGACGCATGGAATGCGGCGGGTGAGGGGTAAAATCCATAAACCTCAGCACCCCTCACCCTCGAAACCTACGGTTTCTCGACCTCTCCCTCAAGGGGAGAGGTGACTGCCGATAAGAATGAAGGACACAAAAATTGCATACCCTTTTCAAACCCATTCCAATCATTCACTCTGTGTACGATAGTGAATGGCACGTAGTAATGACCTCCCTGGGTTATTACGTTTGAGCCGTTTTCATGAGGTGGCCCTGGTTCTCAGGTAGGCCTGCCCCATTAAAAAATATATGCCGACTGCAGTATCAGGCTTCCCATATCACCTCTCCCCTTGCGGGCTACGGCATGCACACATCTTTCTAACCTATTGAATTGGCAAAGCTTTCTTATTCCCTCCTCCCTTGCGGAGGAGGGCTAGGGTGGAGGGTGCAGTTTGAAAAAGCCTTCAGAAGCAAAAAGGGGAATCTTGCGATCTTTATTTCCAGGTAAGACAGAGCCCA
>JAHFRR010000054.1 GCA_023266165.1 Thiotrichales bacterium | reverse complement strand
TCCACCCTAGCCCTCCTCCGCAAGGGAGGAGGGAATAAGAAAGCCTTGCCAATTCAATAGGTTAGAAAGATGTGTGCATGCCGTAGCCTTGCGGGAGAGGGCTAGGGAGAGGGGCGCGAAGTGGCTGCGACTAGACCCTCTTCCGCAAAGGGAGAGGCGCCCCCCTGCTTCACAACCCCATCTTCAAACTCGCAATAATAAACGTATCAAGATCCCCATCGAGTACACGCTGTGTATCTGTATTTTCAACGCCGGTACGCAGGTCTTTAATTCTCGACTGATCTAAGACATAGGAGCGGATCTGGCTGCCCCAGCCAATTTCAGACTTGGTGGCCTCAACAGCCAGTTTTTCTGCATTGCGTTTTTGCATCTCGAGCTCATAGAGCTTAGCTTTGAGCTGTTTCAAAGCCTGATCCCTGTTTTTATGCTGCGAACGATCATTTTGACACTGGACGACCACTCCGGTGGGTTTATGGGTCATCCGAACAGCCGAATCGGTTTTGTTGATATGCTGCCCTCCCGCCCCTGAAGCACGATAAGTATCGACACGAATATCAGCAGGGTTGATCTCAATCTCAATGCTATCATCAATTTCTGGAGAGACAAAAACCGATGCAAATGAGGTGTGGCGCCGGTTGCCAGAATCAAACGGAGATTTGCGCACCAAGCGATGCACGCCCGTCTCCGTCTTCAGCCAACCATAGGCATATTCGCCTTGAACATAGATCGTCGCGCTTTTGATTCCTGCCACTTCCCCGTCAGACACCTCGACCATCTCGGTTTTAAACCCTCGCGCCTCACACCAGCGCAAATACATACGCAGCAACATCGCTGCCCAATCTTGAGCTTCCGTGCCCCCAGATCCTGCTTGGATATCCACATAGGCAAAGTGAGGGTCCATCTTGCCTGAGAACATCCTCTGAAACTCCAGCGCTTCGAGTTGTTTCTCTACGCTCAGCACCTCACCCTCAGCCTCTTTCACCAAAGAGGCATCTTGCTCACTCTCAGCCAATCCTAAAAACGCTTCCGCATCTTTTAAACCCTGATCTAAAACCTTGAACGTCAAAACAATTTTAGATAAGCTGGATTTCTCCTGGCCCAAGACCTGTGCGCGTTCGGGGAGATCCCAGATTTTAGGGTCTTCCAGTTCTCGTGAGACTTCTTCCAGGCGCTCTTGTCGCTCCAGTAAGTTAAAGATACCCCCGAAGGATATCCGTACGCGAGGCTAACTCCAGCATCTTCTGGCGCAGCGGGTTGAGTTCCAGCTCTGCAAACTCCATGGTTTTGATGTCCTTACGTTGATTACTTGTTTAAATTATTTAAGTTGTTTAAGTTAAATTTTACCATCTTCTCCAGTGCATGCAAGGCACTCTTCGCAATGGCCTCAGGGACTGTAACCTCAGGGGAGAGATGCTCTAAGGCCTGACATACATTCTGAAGCGTATTCATGGCCATCCATGGGCATCGAGCACAGCTGCGACACGTCGCGCCCACACCTGTCGTGGGTGCGCTGATAAAGGTTTTATGGGGCGAGAGCGCTTGCATCTTATAAAAAATCCCCTGATCAGTTGCAACGATCAAGGTCTGATGCGGTAAACTCTGACTGGCTTTGAGCAGCTGCGAGGTGGATCCCACACAATCTGCCAGATCAATCACTTCTTCAGGGGACTCAGGATGCACCAAGATCGCCGCTTTCGGGTACTGCGCTTTGAGATCAAAAATGGCTTTTGACTTAAACTCTTCATGGACAATGCAAGAACCCTGCCACAGCAACATATCCGCGCCTGTTTGGGTTTGGAGATAATGCCCCAGATATTTATCCGGCGCCCAGAGGATCTTTTTCCCTTGATCGGCCAAGTGATTCACCAGATCGAGCGCAATACTGGAGGTGACCACCCAGTCTGCCAAAGCTTTCACACGGGCGGAGGTATTGACATAGACCACCACCTCGCGTTCAGGATGGGCTTTGCAAAATGCCTCAAACTCAAGGGCATCGCAGCTGATATCCAGTGAGCACGTTGCGCCGAGATCAGGCATGAGCACCCGTTTGTGCGGGCTCAGAATCTTGGCCGTCTCACCCATAAACTTAACTCCAAGCACCACCAGGGTTTGGGCACTATGGCGCATCCCAAAACGCGCCATCTCCAGGGAATCCCCGACAAATCCCCCTGTCTCTTCTGCCAGCTGCTGTAGTTCAGCATCCACATAGTAATGGGCAATGAGCACAGCATCACGGGCTTTTAGCCCAGCGATGATCTGTTGACGATACTGATGTTTTGCCCCAGCACTCAGCGAAGGGACAGGCCCTGTGGGAAAATACGGTTTCAGACGGCCTTCGTACACTGCCTCCATTTTTATACCCCCTCCCTCTCTTGCGCGAAGCCAGTATATCATCTAGCATAGTAAAGTAAAAACTTTTCTTAAATTCTTAAACTCTTAAATTCTTTAAGTCTTTAAGCTCTATTGTTTATTAAACTCAAATACTCTCACACACAGAAAAAACCATGAACATCTCCCTCGATCTCCCCGGTGTTACCTACTTTGTCAAACGCTATGAACCAGGCATCGTCTGGCTTTCTACCCATGAAACCTTCACATCCAGTATCCTCCTCACCCCTGAGTCTTGCACCCTCTGGCCTGTTCAGGTTTTTGAGGACTTAACCCCTGATGCTCTGAAGCAGCTCTTGAATCTCGAAAGCGATGTGATCCTACTGGGGACAGGCCTACAACAAAAATTCTTACCCCCTACTCTGCTACAGCTCTTAACTCATCACCAAAAAACCATTGAGGTCATGAACTCCAAGGCAGCCTGCCGAACCTATAACTTACTGGCCTCTGAAGGCCGTCAGGCGGTGTTGGGGTTGGTGGTATAAGCAAGTTTTTCACACACAGTTTCTCACCCCCCCTTGAAATTTTGAATCTTTGCCCCCATAATACCCCCGAGTCTTAAAAATCGGATTCTAGTTATTAACTATTAACTCAGGAGATCTTTATGTTCCGACAACCTAATCTTCAGCAAGGCGTTGAGCGTTCAACGCTGACATCCATTGTCGCCACCAATCGTGTGTTGCGCAACACCTATCTGCTGCTCGCGCTCACCCTGGTGTTCAGCGCGGTCACCGCCGGTCTCGCCATGGCCAGCAATGCTGCGCCCATTGGCTTGCTCCCCTTGCTCATTGGATTTCTGGGCCTGCCCTTTTTGATCCAATGGCTACGTAATAGTGCGTTCGCCCTTCCACTGACTTTTGTCTTCACAGGCTTTGTGGGATGGACGTTAGGCCCCATTTTAAATCTCTACATCGCTGAATTCACCAACGGCAGCCAGTTGATTATGATGGCACTCGGCGGTACGGGCTTGATCTTTGTGGGTTTGACGGCGATCTCCCTCAATCCTTCTCGCAACTTCAGCCATCTGGGTAAGTTCGTTGCAGTAGGCGCGGTGGTTGCAATTCTTGGGATGCTGATCAACGTCTTCTTCTTGCACCTGCCTGCCTTGCAATTGATGATCTCAGTGGCGTTCTCCCTGATCTCAGGGGCTGTCATTATGATGCAAACCAATGCAATTGTGAACGGGGGCGAGACCAACTATGTCAGCGCAACCATCATGATTTATATCTCTCTGCTCAATATCTTCATGATGTTACTTCAAGTGTTAGGGATGTTTGGCGGAAATCGAAGATAACGCCTCTTGCACACACGCCGCATCGTGGCGTAGATGCTCAGGGTCAAGCGTACCCACGATCACGCTACTCACCCCTGGGTGGTTGAAAGCAAATGTCATGGCGTGCGCTATAGGGTCGTTCACAGGGCCCTTTTGCATTTTCACAGCCGCCACCTGATGCCCGCTGTCCAGCACCTTCTTAAGCAACGCGATCTTATTGCGCTGATGAGCGCGTTCCAGCACAGGACGCTCATCCTCATAACCTGGGCGATAGCAGCACATCACAGCATCGAGATACTCAATGGCAAGTAGCCCGCCCTCAACCGTTTTGGTCGACATGCCCCCTAAGCGAATCTTGCCGGAAGCTTTCAGATCTTGCACCGTGACGCTGATCTCATTTTCTTTAAAAATCTTCAGATCCTGGCCGTCTGAGTGAATCAGTAAGAGATCCAGGTAGTCTGTTTTCAAGCGTTTTAAGCTCTGCTCGACGCTCTCAATAACCGCTTTCCTGGAAAAATCAAACTGCGAAACCCCCTGCTCAAAGCGCTCTCCCGCTTTACCCACCAACACCCAAGCCTCACGCTGGCCCTGCAAAAGCTGCCCTAAGCGAGATTCGCTCTCGCCGTAAGCAGGCGCGGTGTCCAACAGATTTACCCCCAGAGATTGAGCATAGGCCAATAGATGGGAGAGAGTTTTCAGATCAGGCAGCGCAAATGCATCGGGATATTTCACACCGGTATTGCGTCCAAACTTGACGGTCCCTAGGCCCAGGCGAGAAAAGCTCAACCCGCCTTGCCGAATTTGGGGGAGCCTCAAATTATCGGGGAAATGGGACATGATGCAGGGCCTGTCGAAGATCTGCCATCACTTTTGAGTAGTCAGGCTGGCTGAAGATGGCTGAGCCTACCACAAAGCTATCCACCCCTGCTGCGGCAATCTCTGCGATATTAGAAACTTTAACGCCACCGTCGATCTCCAGCCTGATAGATCTCTGGCTAATCCGAATCTTGGCTCGCACGGACAGGGCTTTCTTCAAAGCTTCAGGAATAAACGTTTGACCTCCAAAACCTGGGTTGACCGACATCAGCAAAATCTTATCGAGCTTATCCATGACATGATCGAGAACAGAGAGGGAGGTTGCAGGATTCAATACCAGCCCCGCTTCGCACCCCAGATCTCGAATCAGCTGAAGGCTTCGATCCACGTGCAAGCTCGCTTCAGGATGAAAGACAATGGAGCGCGCACCGGCTTTGGCAAACGCCTGAATCAACGCATCCACAGGGGTTACCATCAGGTGCACATCCATGGGCTTGCCAATCCCCTCTCGCTGCAACGCCTCGCATACCAAGGGGCCAAAGGTGAGATTCGGCACGTAATGGTGATCCATAATATCCAAATGAATGCGATCGGCCCCCGCAGCAATCACGCGTGAGACCTCATCGCCCAATCGAGCAAAGTTGGCCGCAAGAATCGAGGGACAGATCCAGAAGTCAGACATCAAAAGCTCCTTAAGCTTTTTCAAAAGCTATTATTTAGCGCTATATGCTATGTGCTATGCTTCAAGCCATTCTATAAAATTTAACGGCAATACAAAAGAAAAACTTAACAGAAAAACTTAACAACCCTTAAAACGCAGCCTCCAGCGCCTCACTCAATTGCTCAACACCCACCAACTCCATGCCCTTCAGAGCGTGCTTAGGGAGATTTGCCTTTGGGACAATGGCCTTGGTATAGCCGTGTTTTTGGGCCTCAATCACCCGCTCCAGCCCAGAGCGCACAGGCCTGATCTCACCCGAGAGCCCCACCTCTCCAAAGACAATCAATTTTTCAGATAACGCTTTGCTCTTGAGACTCGAGATCACTGCTAGAATCACGGCAAGATCTGCGCTGGTTTCCGTGACCTTCACACCCCCTACAATATTGAGATACACATCTTGATCGTAGGTTGCAATCCCCAGATGTCGGCTTTGCACCGCCAAAAGCATGTTCAAACGATTGGCTTCCAACCCTAAGCAGACACGCCTAGGGTTGCCCCCTAAGGCTTGATCTACCAAGCCTTGAAGCTCGATGAGAATGGGCCGAGAGCCTTCCCAGAGCACAGTGACCAAGCTCCCTGGCTTTCCGAGTGATGTGCCATTTAAAAAAATGGCGGAGGGGTTTTTGACTTCTTTCATGCCGGTATCGGTCATGGCGAACACCCCAAGCTCATTGACAGGGCCAAATCGGTTTTTCAAAGCGCGAAGGGTTCTATAGCGGCTGCTCTGCTCCCCTTCCAGGTACACGACCGCATCGACGATATGCTCCAGAACTTTAGGGCCTGCGACTTCACCCGATTTTGTCACATGCCCCACCAGCAAGAGCGTCACACCCCGCTGTTTGGCAAAGCGCGTGAGATATGCCGCACATTCCCGTACTTGGGTGACACTCCCTGCCGCCGAGGGCAACCCCAGTAACTGCATGGTTTGGATCGAATCAATTACCATGAACTGGGGCTCAAAAACCAGGGCTTTTTGAAGAATCTCTTCCACATTTACTTCCGTTAAAACATGCAACGGCTCGGTATTGAATCCCATTCGCTTAGCGCGTAAGGCCACCTGCGCTGCGGACTCTTCTCCAGTGACATACAGTGTTTTTGAAAATCGACTCAGCTCACCCATCATTTGAAGCAGCAAAGAAGACTTTCCAATCCCAGGATCCCCACCAATCAAAGAAACTGAGCCTTGAACCAACCCCCCTCCAAAAACACGATCAAACTCACTGATCCCTGTTTGGATGCGAGGGAGTTCTTGCAAAGCAATGTCAGATAATACCTGAATTTGACTCGCCTCAACCCCTGCATAACCGATAGGGCCTGCTGTTTGCCCCCGCGTAGACTTGGGTGTGGGGTGAAATTCTTTAAGCGCATTCCATTCGCCACAGCTGTTGCACCGGCCGTTCCACTGAGGGCTTTCAGCACCACACTGGGTGCAGACGAAGATCAGAGATTTTTTGGACACGAGCGCCACTCCTTTATTTTCTCAGTCACCTCTCTCCCTGCAGCTAGGGTATTCACACACCCTGGCATGTATTACCCCCTTTCGTCGTCCTGATGCCACGCGAAGCGGGGCCGTCAGGATCCAGGATTAAGACGATAAAGGAAGATCTACACCTACTAGAATATAAAGATTTGAACTCGTATGTCATCCAATACACTCTAAGAAGGGCCTATCTCTAGTCATGAATCAAACGAGTCTGAAAGAATTTTCTAAGCACGTCCACCGTAATTTCAACTGTTTCATCTGCTTTTCTCCTACTATCTGCTTCAACCCAGGGCATTTCCTCATGAGTCATATCCCTCAATCGCCAAGCAGTATACTGCCCATAAACCTGATAAATATCGGAGAGTAGCTCTTTTTGCGTTTTCGTAAACTTTTTCATGCTGTCTTCTGCATCGAAGAGCACTGGAATAGGGCTGCTGCCGTATTTTTTGCCTGTATTATAAAGTTCTTGTACGACAGGCCCATGTCGCCATGCCACAATTTTTTCATCAAATAAGGGCAGATGACAGGCGGCCAAATGAAATCCTTGCGCATAGTACACAAGCTTTTGCAGTTTTAGATTCGTGACCAATTCCGCTTCTTCATCTTGAGAGGCATGTAAAAGAAAAAAATTTGCAACATCTTGACATGTGATAGGTTCCATATCGCTTTCCCGCCCCTTTCTCTTCATGTGCATACTATAGCAGACTGATCTCTTCACCGTCAATACTAAAAAACACACACCCACAAAAACATTTGTGTGCACTGTTAGGAGCAAATAGAAATGTCCGGTTTTTTGTTTCAAGACCCGAGGTTTTGGGTGGAGCCTCGTCGATTCGGCCCATTCAGCCGAGAAATATCAGCGTTTTCTTATCCAAAAAGTATTGAAAAATATTTTTATTATTGTTATTCTTTTCGAATTAGGCTTTAGATTAATTTTAAATGAATGAGGATGCCCATCATGCCAAAAAATAGAAGACACAGGTCCAAGTCATTTTCTGTCAGCCCTTCCAACTATACAGATCATCAGTCCAATGACCAAAAGCCGCGATCTACCAACATCGTCAGCATGCCACCTACTGTTAAAAAACATCAAGACCAATCTAATCTTGCAACTCAAAAAAGAAAGATAGGAACGGGAGAAGCAATGCCCCCACTCAGTGTCCTTGAAAAATATGCACCCCCCATCGCAAACGCCCTGTTGGTTGCTTCTAATCTCGGTGCCAGTTTTCTAGTTTCTAATTCAGATATGGTCCTTCGCTCGCTTGTCATCACACCCGGGAGTATAGCCAAGTGGGTCACTGGCCTTGGAAGCATTCTCGAGAAAGGTCCTCGAGAAGACATGTCGCCCGAGAATTTCGGCTTGTGCTGTATAGGCTATACGCTCGCGCTGATGCCTGCGGTGATGTACCCTCTTGCAGGAAGTGATGTGCCCGGCTATATAGGCCCTGTGCTCGCCTTACTCAGCATTGCAGCGCCGGTTATGGCAGAGTTTCTGATGAGGCAATATGCGCTCAACAAAACACCTGACACCCCTGGCCCGCTCAGTTGGCAGAATTTTTTCTCGCGCCGCACTCAAATCATTAAACTGATTGGAGGTGTCTCGGACATCGCATTTAACAATGTTCTCGCTTCGCTATGGATGTCAAGCGACAGAATCGACAATCGATTCTGGGCAACTTTCCCCAATGCACTGCTCACAGCAGGAATCAATATCCGTGATGTTTATAACTCACAAGCCCAAGTGGACTTCCAAACCAGCAGGCAAAGAAAAACGTTTCGCTCATTTCTCTGTCACCCCGCTATTCTTCTCTCACTGCTTTCTAGCGTGGCAGGAGCGTGTTATCTGCTTGCAGTGAGATACTCTGATCTGGTAGGGTCTACACCTGTGCTCAATGAAGAAGACAAAATCACCTTCGCCATGCAAGCTGCTATCGGGGGCTTCTCCTTTTTGGCCAGTCAATACCTTTCTTGGCAGGTAGCAGCAACCCGAACAGGAATTTCAGGTCCCACCACAAGCAGACCAGGCTCGGCTCTTT
>JAHFRR010000172.1 GCA_023266165.1 Thiotrichales bacterium | reverse complement strand
CTATCCGGTCATTCTCAGTCAGTATGTCGATATTGCTATGGAGTTTGGGGCAGATCAGGGTGAGAAGTTTGTCAATGGAGTGTTGGAAAGTATTGCCAAAAAATCTCGGCCCTTTGAGTTTAAAGTGAAAGTTTAAGTAAAATTTTAAAATATAAAATATAAAATATATAATAAAATAAAAAATAAATAGATCGACAGTGAGGAGATTCTACATGGGATTAAAACGCTCGATAGGCCCAATTGGATTGATGTTTTCCGCGGTGAGCGGGGTGTTGGGCTCTGCTTGGCTATTCAGCCCGCTGTACGCCGCGCAGCACGCCGGCCCTGCTTCTTTGATTGCTTGGGTCGTGGGGTGGTTTGCCATGCTCTTGATCGCCATGACGTTTGGCGAGCTGGTGACAACCTTTCCCGTTGCGGGGGGCAATGCGCGTTATCTGCATGTCACGCACGGGCCGCTTGTGGGCTTTGCCTTTAGCTGGCTCTTGTGGCTCGGGTATTCTTCCGTCGCCCCGGTGGAGACTATGGGGGTGCTCCAATATCTCTCAAGCCTTTATCCTGCGCTGACCCATCAAGTCCATGGGGTTCCCCTGTTGACGCATGTGGGTTATGGGATTGCGGCTGGGGTATTGCTTTTGATGTGCTGGCTGAATTTCTATGGAATCCAGTGGGTGGTGCGATATAACTCTGTGATGGTCTGGGTTAAAATGATTGTTCCGGTGATCATCGCGGGCTTTATTATGTGGGCGGCGTTTCATGCCAGCAATTTTGGATCTGTGGCAGGCTTTATGCCGTATGGCTTGGGCAGCGTGGCAACAACGCTGTCGGTGGGTGGTGTGATCTTTGCTTTTGCAGGCTATGCGCCCGCTATTGTCTTGGCGGGTGAGGCGAAGAACCCGCAGCGCACGGTGCCTTTGGTTTTAGTCGGTGCCTTGACGCTCTGTCTGATCGTCTATCTCTTATTGCAGATCGCATTGATTGGTGCTTTGCCATCTGGGGCTTTAGACCATGGATGGGCGCACGCGCATTATGTGGGAGATACCAGCCCTGTCTTGGGTTTGGTGAGTCTTTTAGGGTTGTCATCGCATTTGAAAGATTTGATTTTTGTGACGGCGATTCTCGCGCCTTTGGGTACGGCATTCATCTTTGTTGCGACCAGCTCACGCGTGGCCTACGCTATGGGGCAAAATGGATATTTCCCTGGCGTGTTTGCCAACGTCAGTCGTCGCGGTGTACCCCTGTTGGCGGTGTGTTTGAACTTTTTTGTGGGGATTCTGCTTTTCTTCCCCTCCCCGGGTTGGCAAGGGATGGTCGGCTTTTTGGTATCGGCCTTTGTGTTGTGTTATGGCGTGGGGCCGATCGCTCTGCTGTGCCTGCGCGCGCAAGCGCCTGATGTCCCCAGAGCTTTTAAACTGCCGTGTGCGAAACTCTGGTGTGCTGGGGCGTTTATCATCGCCAACCTTATTGTCTATTGGACGGGATGGGGCACCGTCAGTAAGATTTTAATGGCGATTGGGCTTGGGTTTGTCGTGTTGCTCGCCATGACTCTGGTGCGCAGGAGATCCTGGAATATCAAGCATGGCGCCTGGATTCTCTTTTATTTTGTCTGCCTGGGTTTCATCAGCTATTATGGGGATTTTGGTGGGCGTGGTTTGTTTAAAGCGGGGTGGGATGAAGTTTCCATTGTGACGATGAGCATCGTGGTGCTCTGGCTCGCCTATCTTTCAAAGCTCAAAACCTGTCGTATTGAGGATTTGGTTGCCAAAGATATCCATGAAGCCCATGAAACCCATGAAGCCTAAGGGAGGGGTGAGCGCTGTCTCACAGCATTCCCTGATTCTCTGTGCGAGCATGCTCTCGTGCATGATGGTTGCCCTGGTCAATGGGTACTGGTTTTCTTACCTGTTTCCCATAGATCCCTATGACATGCGCCGTGTGATCGAGCTGGTCTTTTTGATTGCGATCCCCCTGCTCAGCTATGGTTTTCACGAGGTTCGAGAAAACTTTTTTGGGTATTTGCGTTTTTTACCTAAAGGGGTGCGTCAAGCCTGGATTTTATTTTTTGGACTCGGAGCGATGTCAGCGCTCTATGCAGCTTATCCTCAGTTTGCTTTTTTAGAGTGGGCGTTATATTTATTAATTTTGTTGGATCTCTTGATGCTAGCCGCATGGGCCACAGCGCTTAAAGCTTGGGGCAGTGTCTGGTTATACGGAACGCTGATGGCCTCGATTTATGTGCTCATCATCGGACGGCTGGTGCTGTATGGGCTTTATGGTCATGCACTGCGAAGCGGTGCCACGTTTGACTCCATGGTATTTATCACCCCGACCTTTATGCAGCTGAGGTTTTTGGCCCAAGTGATGACGTGGACATGGCCTATCCTGGTTTTGCCCTTGATGGCTTCCTCTTCGATGCCCAGGGTGAAGGGTAAAGTTTTTGTGGGTAAAGTTTTGATCTTTATCCTCTCCGGCTTTCTTTGGTCTGTCATGATCTTGAACCATTCTAGGGCGCTCTATCTAGAATGGGTAGGCTTGATGTCAATCGCTTTAATTTTTTTCTCAAAGCCTGGCAGAACCTGGTGTTGCTGGCAGTTGGGGGTCGCGCTGTTAGGATTGTTGATTTACTTTGTGCAATATCAAGTGATTGTAAATCTTTACTTTTTACATCTCCCACTCTGGGGAAGCGGGCTATTTTCGCGATCTCTGCAGTCGTTCTCAATGGTTGATAATCGGCTCGTGCTCTATCATG
>JAHFRR010000053.1 GCA_023266165.1 Thiotrichales bacterium | reverse complement strand
CAACCCCGCCACAAAAATAATTCCGACCCCATAGCTATGCGACAAAACCCAACCCAATATTTTTTGATACCGGATTTTAGCCCCTTCAAAACGACGCTCGAGAAACTGGGCATAGCGTCCAGACTCATGGGCTTTTAAAAAGCGATGGCACATCATCGGAGACAGTGTCAACGCCACAAACCCTGAGATGCCCACCGCTGCCGCCAGCGTATAGGCAAATTCTTCATAATAGATCCCTGTCGTGTTTTTTTGCAAAAACCCTGCTGGCAGATAGACAGCAATCAGGGCCAGTGTCATGCCCATCACCGCAAATCGAATTTCAGAGAGATTTTTAAACGCCGCTTGGAGGGGCGAGAGCCCCGCTTCTAAATGGCGATGGTGATTCTCCATCACCACAATGGCATCATCCACGACTAAACCTACCGCCAAAACCAGAGCCAAAAGCGTCATGGTATTGAGCGTAAACCCCAGAAAATACAAGGCTCCCAAGGCTCCTATCAAACAGACAGGAATGGTCACCAAGGGGATCAGGGTGGTGCGTAGGCTCCCTAAAAATAAAAAAGTGATGAGGGTGACCAGAAGAATCGATTCCATCAGTGTGATACCCACTTCTTGGATCGACTGCAGTAAGGGCTTGGAGATGTCAAATACAATGACATCACGCATGCCCACAGGCATAGAGGGCTGCAAGGTTTTTAAGGCCTGACGCACCGCTTGGCCCACTAAAATAGGATTAGAGGCATCCGTATTGGCTAAACGAATGGCCAAACCAGGCTTGCCATCTAAACGAGAAAACCACCCTGTGGGCTTCACCGAGCCGACATAGACCTGAGCAATGTCTTTGAGCTTGATATTTTGCGCGGCATTGGACTGAATCACCAGGTTTTGGAAACTTTCTACATCAGGGAGTTTGAAATTCCCATTGAGGGTCACAACCTGGGATTTTGACGTCAACTGACCCACGGAAAAAGATAAATTATTTTGATTGAGCACTTGCAATAATTGCGTGAGGCTCACCCCATATTCTGCCATCTTCAGAGGCTCGAGATCAATACGCAGTGCTGAGGGGTAGCCGCTCATGTTGATATCTGCAACCCCGGGGACTTTCTCTAACACTGTCATCACGTGGTTATTGAGATAATTGGCCATCTGGACTTCAGATAACTGAGGGTCTGTAAAAGCAATCGCCATCAAATTTGCATTGTTATTGCGACTGAAAACTTGCGGGGCATTGGCCTGCTCAGGCAATCGTGCACCGGCAATCTCTTGCAGCACCTGAGATTGGGCAATCACAAAGTTTTGCGGGCTGATCGATTTAAAACTCAAATTGATGTCACTGACGCCCTCATCCGATTGAGAATTCATGGCGTTGAGATCCGGCGTCCCTGACAGCGCGCTCTCTAAGGGATTGGTAACGCTTTGCTCTACCTCAGCGGAACTCGCCCCGGGGTAGATCGTCATGACTTCTAGATGCGGATGGAACACCTCTGGCTCAAATCGAATGGAGAGCTGAAGATAACCCAGAATCCCTATCAACACCACAATCAAACTCAGCACGGTCGCAAAAACAGGGCGTTTGATGCAAAACTCAAAAATACTCATGATGAAACAGATTCCTGAGTCGCTTTTTGGGTAGATGCTTGAGATACAGAAACGAGCATGCCCTCAGACAATTGATCTTGCCCCACCACGACGATCTGATCACCCTGCGAAAGCCCTGAGCGCACTGCAATCCAACTGCCTGATCGATCTCCCAGTGTGACAGGCACAAAGACAGCTTTGTGATCACGCACCTCAAAAACACCAAAGCCTTCCATTTGCGCTTCAATGGCAATACTGGGTATCGCAAGCACAACACGATGAGGATCCAAGATCTGAATGATTTTGACAAATGCCCCTGGTTTTAACCCTAAAGTGCTTTGCCCCACAAGCCTTGCATGCACCGTGAGCGTCCGCGTCAAGGGATTAATGGTTGGGGAAATATAAGAAACAGTGCCTGAAACAGGGGTCGCCCTACCGGGTATCAACACCTGAACCGCCTGCCCGACTTGAACCTCTGCACTGTGCTCTTGAGGGACAGAATAGATCACCTCCAGAGAATCCAGACCCACAAGATCGACCAGGGCATCTCCTGGATTCACATCACTGCCTACACCGATCTGAGTAGCCGAATCATTGGCAGCCAATGCGGTGTTATTGCTGCTGGCCACTGCCGAGACAATCCCTGAAAACGGCGCACGAATCACGGTGTCATTTAAGGCCTCTTGAGCGCCTGCCACTAACGCCTTTTGCTGGCTGAGCTGGGACTGGTATAGTTCCATTTGAGCCGCGCTGATGGCGTGAGGATCTGTTTTTTGCAACGCTTGATAGCGGGCTAAGAGAGATTGGCTATTGGCAAGTGCGGCCTCTTGCTGTGCCAGCGCTGCTGCTTCAGATTGTTGATCCAACACAAACAGGATTTGATGCGCACGGACCTGCTCACCAGGGTGAAAATGCACAGAGCGAATCACGCCTGCCACTTGAGGTCTCACGGTGACAGACTGAGGCGCAATCACGCTTCCCAGAGCCGATAGCGTCAAGGGCATAGGCTTTTCCTGCACAGGCATCAGGATAACAACGGGGCCGTACTGCGGCATACGACTCTGAACACCAGATCTCATGGGAAAATACAGCACCCCTGCCACAATGACGATCAGAACCCCTATCAAACCAGCAACCCATAACCAATGACGTACACGAGAGGGTTTCATAATGGACTCCAAACAAGTATCTTAACTATCTTAAAAAACACCCTCCGCAGTATAGCATTCTCCTGAAATCAGTGCTATCGGGTGCGGCGCCTTACGCCCCTTCTCTAAAACCCTCTCTGATACACCGTTTGCTGGGCTTTTGCAGGTGAGGTTTGGTATTTTTTTTGCCGCTGAAGTTTTGCCATCAGCGCTTGACGCAACGCTTCAAAATCCAGTTCAGACTGCAAAGCTTCAAAAGCAGCTGCGATGATGTCGGCTTGGATCTGATGGGATTTCAAAAATGCACGAATCACCCGTGGCCCATAGCCTTGATGCGCTTTATGTCGAATCAACATTTCAGAAAATCTCGCGTCACTCTGACAATGGTGTTCTTGAAGCCACACCAATACTTCTGTGATGGCATCCCTCTGAAAGCCTTTAGCGCAGAGCTTTTGCTTTAATTCAAACGCACTGTGCTCACGACGCGAGAGATACTCCATCGCTTGATCTTTGAGGCTCACTGCCTTACGCCTGTGGGCTTAAATGCGGCGCGAGAAAATTCTGAAAAAACTGCCCTTGCGGCCTGAGCACTAAGACATCCTGGCTGTTTTGATGAGAAGCAAAAACGGTTTGATAAGACTCCAAGCTCTTTAAAAAAGTATAGAACTGAGGATCTTGAGCATAGGCTTGGTTATAGATCTCTCCAGCTTTCTCAGCCCCGCTCGCCCGAATTTTAGAAGCCTGACTCTCCGCTTGCGAAAGAATCAAAACAACTTCCGCATCTGCCTTCGCCTGGATAATCTCTGCCTGCTGTTGCCCATCCGCACGCAATTGCGCAGCGATCTTCTCACGAGCAGAGCGCATACGGGCATAAATCTTTTGTTCGACCTCTGTAGGCAGATCTAAACGCTTGATACGCACATCCACAACGGAGATCCCCAAGGATTGCGCAGCGATTTGGACATTCTTCAAAATCACCTGCATTCCAATCACGCGGTCATTGGATAACAGCTGTGAAATGGTTTGTTGGCCGAATTCATTGCGCAAGCCATCATTCACTTTTTGTGAGAGCAACTGTTCAGCCAACTGGGCACTGCCACCTGTTGAAGTATAGTAGGTCACGAGGTTTTTGATCTTCCATTTCACAAAAGCATCGACCAGCACTTCTTTTTGCTCAGCCGTCATAATACGGGAAGAATTGATATCTAAGGTCTTGAGACGCAAATCAAAGCGCTTGACTTGCTCAATCAGGGGGATTTTGAAATGCAAACCTGGGCCTTCAATTTTAGGCTCACCATTTTGCAGCATTTCAATTTTTCCTAGCCTCAACACAATCGCCTCTTGCGTTTGCTGAACAGTATAGACAGCGCTGAAAAAGCCTATCAAACCCAGCAAAATCACTGCCCAAATCCCCACTTTCATTTCAAACCTCACTCTCGAATTTTTTAAAAGATAACTTCACCATGACCCCCACAGGCTTACCAACTACTGCTGGATCCAAAGGGATTGCTGGATTGCCCTGATGGACTGGAAGGGCTTCCTGTGATCGATGCGCTGCCTACAACGGATTTTTGGAACGTCTGTGACTCGTTACTCAATAACCCACGTTCTTTGGCATCCACCGCATTCACCGCTTGCTGAACCCACGCACCTGAAGAGGCCCCTGAGGCCTCTTCAGGGTCTGTCGCCTGCACAGCTTGCCTTGTTGCCCCTGATGTGCCTGCTGCTGTATTGCTCATGATGTTATTCAAGGGCACATAGAACATGCTTCCTCCTTTATTACCACTGTCGATTACAGCGACTCGGGTATGGCTCAACACCGCCGTCATAGTATCAAAGTACAAGCGAGTTTGCGTGATCTGCTTCTGGCTTTCATAAATGGGCAACAGCGCATCAAATTTCGCAACCGCGCCTTGCGCCACATAAATTTGCTGCTGCTGATAGGCGCGCGCTTGTTGCAACACACGTGCCGCCTTACCCTGAGCGATAGGCACAATGCTATTGGCATAGGTTTCTGCTTCGTTTTGGAAGCGCTGATTGTCTTCCCGAGCCTTGATCACATCATCAAATGCAGCCTTGACTTCAGTGGGAGGGGCTGCTGCCAACATTTTCACATCGACAATCTGAAGGCCTAATTGATATTTAGAAACCAGCTGTTGCATGGTTTCTTCCACTTTTGCTGTGGCCGCCGCACGTCCAGTCGTGAGGATATCTTCCAAATTGGAGGTTCCCATGGTTTGTCTGACAGCACTTTCCAAAATCTCTTTGAGGCTGTAATTAGGGTTTTCAACGTTAAACAGATAATCCTGGAGATTCCCAATTTTATACTGCACGCTGAATTCAACCTGGACGATGTTCTCACCCCGCGTCAGCATCGAAGCAGACAAAGAAATCGCCTGCTGTTGATCCACGTTTTGAACCACCACGCGATCAATCAATCGGGGATACCAGTGCATGCCAGGGCCCACAGTCTTGACATAGCGCCCAAAAGTCAGAAGCGCACCCTCTTGTGCGGGCTGCACGACATAAATCCCTGATAATCCCCACACACCTACGGCAACAGCAACGCCTGCATAGACCCATCCCCAAGAAAACCCGGTCAATGGGTTCTTTTTGGGGGCGTCAGAGGCAGGAGTGATGCTTTTCAAGGTGGGGCGTTTGCCTCCAAAGCGAAACAGCTTCTTCAAAAGCGCTTCTAAATCCGGCGGCCCATCTGATCTGGGTTTGCCAGGTTGAGTAGGCTTTGAGGGTTCTTGATCATTCTTCCAGGCCATCTATCTATTTCCTTAACTAACTGAAAATTAAAAATGAGTACCTATTCTGCTGCCATCGTCACCGATCGACTGGGTACAATCGTCGAAATGGCATGCTTGTAAATCAACTGGTGCGTGCCATGCGCGGCAAGTACCAGAACAAAAGGGTCAAACGCTTCAATTTCACCTTGCAACTTGATACCGCTCAGCAAAAAAATAGACACGAGAATTTTTTCTTTTCGCAACGTATTCAGGAACTGCTCTTGCAGGGGGGGAGCCTTTGACATCATCGCCTCGCTTCTATGTTACGTGCCCTTTCTGACTCGCTCCTGAGTTTAACAGATTGCGGGCCAAAATAAAATCCATCACAGTCTTGTCAAGATTCGGCTGCGTGCAATCCATCTCCTGCACCCCCTGAAACTTGCGAAGCCACGTCAGCTGGTGCTTGGCCAGCTGACGGGTTGCGATGATAATAGACTCCAGCAGTGCCTCTTGAGAATCAAGCTTTCCTTTCAAAAAATCTAGACTCTGACGATACCCCACCGCACGCATCGAAGGCATGCTCTCTGCCCGAGGCCATTGCGTGATAATCTTTTTGACTTCTTCGAGCAATCCAGCATCCAGCAAGATTCGGGCTCGCAAGGCAATTTTTTGATGGAGCATCGCGCGCGCGGGAGGGATTAAAGCGATCGAGAGCATCTGATATGCTGCAAATACAGGTGTGCGGGGGGCCTCCCAAAAAGAGGAAAGCGATTTTCCCGTCTGCAAAAACACTTCCAGGGCTCTTACAATGCGTTGCTTATCGTGAGGCTTGATTCGAGCATAAGCTTTAGGATCTATGGCTTTCAAGCGTTCATGCAGAACAGGCCAACCGAGTAATTCTCCCTCGTTTAAAATCTTTTGTCGAATGCTCGCCTCTCCCTCAGGCAGCTCAGACAACCCATGTGACAAAGCGTTATAATACATCAGGCTGCCACCCACCAAGAGAGGAAGCTTTCCCAAAGCATGTGCATGCTCAATCTCAGCCCGCACCTCCCTGACAAACTCCCCTACAGAGTAAGACTCATCTGGGTTTCTGATATCCACCAGCGCATGCGGGTATTTTTTTAACGTCTGGGCATCAGGCTTTGCCGTCCCGATATCCATCGCACGATAGATCATCGTAGAATCTAGGCTGATGAGCGATACAGGCAGGCGATCTGCAAGCCTGAGTGCCAGATCGGTCTTACCACTGGCAGTAGGGCCTACAATGCACAGAACCGGATGACGCATGGGGTTGCTTAATGAAGTCACTTTTGTGTCGCTATTTTTTTCGACTTAAGGCTTTCTTGCGTTTTCTTTAAAGCCTCGACGAGCTGATTTTCATTAGGCAACACCGTGTGATACTCCGCAGCTAAAACTTTATTAGAAAGCCCCTCTAAAGCGTAATGAGCTTCTCCCCCACCCTTGCTTGCACACAAGATTAAACCGACTGGAGGATTCTCTCCAGGTTTCATCCAATGCTCTTTGGCATAATTGAGGTAGAGATGCATTTGCCCCGCATCTGCATGGCTGAATTTCCCAATTTTCAAGTCAACAATTATAATACACTTCAATCGTCTATGGAAAAATAATAAATCTACGCGAAACCAAGTATCATCAAGCCTTAACCTACGTTGACGCCCCATAAATGCAAAATCATCTCCCAATTCCATCAGAAAATCAGATAAGTGATGAATCAAGGCTTCTTCAAGATCAGACTCAGAATACTCATCTTTGAGATTTAAAAATTCTAACACCAGAGGATCTCTGATCATCTCCTCAGGCTTCATGACATCTCCTGGCTGGACAATGGCACCTTTCTCTAACATCGCAACTTTATTTTTGGACAACGCCGCACGCTCATAAAACTGACTGTTGATTTGCCTATCGAGCTGGCGCACAGACCACCCACAGCGTAGGGTTTCAGCCTCATAAAATTGGCGTGCAGATTCGTTTTTCACAGCAAGCAGTCTGACGTAAGCAGACCATGGAAGCATAAAACGCTGGGAAAGCTCTGTCAATGGCAACGGTTTTATCAATTCGCCAGACAGTGTCTGGCAATTCTCTGAAGCTGGCCATGCCAAATAGAATAAGCGCATCTGCTGAAGATTTTGACGGCTAAACCCTCGTCCAAAACGTTGAGATAACTCATGACTGACTCGCTCAATCAACGCTTCTCCATAAGCTGCTCGCTCAGAACCCGCCTGCTCAAACTCAACAATACGCCGACCAACTTCCCAATAAGTAGCTGTCATCAATGCATTGACGCTGCGAATGGCAGCATGCCTTGCTTCTTCTACAAGACTGATAATACCTAAACAGATATCGGAATAAGTATCAACAGGATCAGCTATCTCGTTCACGGGCATTCACCTCTTTCATATTTTGACACTGTTTTAAAAATCAAGACTGGTGTGTCATTTTCTGCTATCATAAAGCCTATCCTGTCATTCCTCAAGCAACTTAAGAGTACTGAATAGAAATTTTTCATGTCCCACACCCAATGCTTTATTGACTATTATCATCAACGATTCTGGGCGACTGATCACAGCAGCTCAGGGCCGAACAGCACCTTAGAGCACACGGTGCTATTGCGCTCGCGCTTGAAAAGCCTGATTCAAAAGCTCAGGCCACGTAGTATCTTAGATCTGGGTTGTGGTGATGCCAATCTCTTTTGGGAGATGGATCTTGAAAAGATGGGGCCTTCCCGGGCATATCCCATCGAATACACAGGTTTTGACTGCGTGCCTGATCTTATTCTACAAACGCAAAAAAAATATCAGGATCGCCCTCACATGCATTTTGACTGCAAAGACATTCTGACTGAGCCTCTCCCTCCTGCGGATTTGATTTTGTGTCGGGATGTCACCCATTATCTTCCCAATGATTTGATTACTCAGCTTTTGGAAAATATTCGGCGCTCCCAAACCAAGACAGGGCAAACCCACTTGCTGATCACCCATAATCTTTATTCCAGTCTCAGCGCCAATGATGTCACCGTGCTTGGAATCTTCAGGCCTGTTAACCTCACCTATCCGCCCTTCTCCTGGCCTATGCCCTTGGAAATCTTGGAAGAAGACGTCTATGGCAAAGCGTTGGCCCTGTTTAAGCTTTAAGAGACCCACGCGCCTGCATCATCAGATGCTTCATCTCACGCACCGCCTCTTTCAAGCCTGTCATCACCGCACGTGCAACAATACTGTGTCCGATGTTCAACTCATGGATCACAGGGATCTCAGCAATGCCTCGTGAGTTATGGTAATGCAAACCATGCCCTGCATTGACGATCAAACCCTGTTGATGTGCCGCTGCCGCTGCGATAGCAATCCGTTCGCATGCC
>JAHFRR010000052.1 GCA_023266165.1 Thiotrichales bacterium | reverse complement strand
CCGTATGGCTACGTACTTTGCATAAATCTCATTTTCGGCCGATATATTTGCTTCCATACACTAATGATAACATGCCTTGCAGCCCTGTCAATCGTGTATTTTATTTTTGCTAGACTCCTTATCATTCAAGATGATGCACGTATTGCTCGAGTAGCAGAGCGAGATACTGCAATAGGAAAAACATGGACAAGTATAGTGAATGCATTGCCAATGATGCATGCCAGTACGCCAAAAAAATCAAAAGACCTTAAAATAGAAAACTTAGAAAATTGTGAGGCAAAAAAAAGAGCTCTCACGTTGAGAATAAAATTACTAGAAGAGCGTCAAGCATCTCAACCGCATGTGCTTTCTTGGGAGAAGAAAGAAAATGTTGATTCATTACGATCGTCTGACGAAGTTATGCATGCGACCACAGATGTGAAGAGCCCTGCAATACAGGAAGTTTCTGTTCAAGATGAAGGGGTGGAAAAAGCAGAAATAGGCTCACCAAAAGATTTTCATGATATGACTGAATCTTGCAAGTCACCTATAGTTACGGCAGAAGATTTTACAGTGATAAGACTCAATGCAGAAAACATTGTTTTTGATTCGAATGACGATAGAAACTCAAATGAGCAACGTTGCGAAATTAAAAAGCAATCAAAAGACTTAGAGCATAGTATCATGGCAAGTCTCGATAGAAAACTAACAGAGGGGATATGTGCGGTGGCTGCGTGCACATTAGTTTATTCGGCCATAGCTGGAGACGTGGAGAAAGTTTCAAGATCTCTTGCTGCGGCCAAAGTATGGGATACAAAAAAAATGGAACTGGAGAATGTACCTATGGTTGTATATGGTCTGCCTGTCCTGGCAGTGAGCTTTCAAAATGAAGTGGTGTTGCCTTCGTCTGTAACGGAGCGACATGAACAATATAAACATGCTGCCCGTGCCAAATACCAGGAGAATTACAGAGGATTAGGTGTGTGATTGTGATGTTATAATTCTTGAAAGGAGATCCTAATTATGTTTAGTATAGCCGCTATTGTCTCAGTCCTACAAAGTGGTTCAAATTTATATAATATCTATCAGCAATGGAATCGTGTGGATGAGAGTAAAACAGAGTTGGCTGCCTTGCGTGAAACCATGCGCAATGGTGAAATAGGGCAACAAAACATTAATATCTCACTTGCGACTCAACAGGCTCTTGGACTGCTTGCTGAAAGTAATGTCAGTAAAGGGAGATTGCGAGCTGAAGCAGGTATGGCAATTGTAGATTTAATAGGTAAAATTAGTCAAAGGATACAGGAAGGTGCTGCAGGTGAAGAGCGAAGGCAGCTCGAAGCGTATCAAAATGCACTGCAAGAAAGGCAGCGACAGCTAGGTGAATTGAAAGAAAAATGTGCGCAATATCGCTCTGATTCATTGGAAAGCTTAAGAGGTGGTGAAAGAATGCTGATAGAAGAGCGTTTCATTGAAGCAATTGATTATTATAAGCTTGCTGTTGCTGATTTTAAAAATAGCCTGAGCAATGCGGATAACCCAAGCGCTCTTGAAAAGAATTCTTTGGCAGATTTAGAATTAAAGTATGGCATTGCGCTATTTCATGAAGGGCAGTACTGCTTGGCAAAAGAGGCTTTTATGATGTCTTTAGAGTTGAGGCCAACTAACAAGTTCGTGCATACGTACCTCGCCAGAGTATACAAGGAATACGGTGATATAGCTAAAATCAGACATCACTGTAATGAGTCTTTACGTTGTGATGTAAACCAACTAGATGTTGAGGTGCTGTCTCATTTTGCAATGGAAAATCTAGATACCGCGAATCACCAGATTCAAACTTTATTGGATTTAGAGATAGAGTCAGAGGCTTTATTTGGGTTGAGGGTTGAAATTTATCTTAAAAAACTAGTGGGGGCTGTTGATTTGACGACTCGTCTTGTCCTGTATCGAGATATCATTATTGCGAGTACTAATGCCCTTGATCAACTTGAAGAAAGCAAAGCATCTCATCGTTGGTTAAGAGAGAAATATCATTTATTGAGAGCCAATCACTACATAATGCTCATGAATGCTAATTGTGTATTGGCTTGTCAGTCACACTTTGTCTCGGGGTTTAAACTTGAGCTTAAGCATCACTCACATCCGATTGCCCCCATCTTGACAGGTGAGCCTTTATCTCTACCAGCTACGGTTGAGGGGAAGTCTTTACAATGCATTACACCAGAGCTCTCTCCTTTGCAACTTACAGCGTATTATCCTGATGATTTTAAGCAGATGTCAAAATCAGATTTAATGGTTATTTTGGATCCTATCCGAGGTATTAACTCTGATAATCCAGAAGCGCGTGAGGCACTAAGGGCACTTGGAACGGTTGTTTCTGGTTTGGAAGAATATGATCTTGCTAGAAAATTTGAAGAGGGCCTTACCATCACACGAAGTTATAAACAGGCTGTTCTATACTACCAAATTGCCTTTAGCAATACTTTTCAGAGCTTAAGTCAATTGAGTCGTCGCCAAGTTGGCCAATATGGTTGCTTATCTTATCGTGATGAAACAGGTGCAGAAAAGAAAGGACGGCAAGCAGCCGCTAGAATTTTTTTAATTTTTCAGAGAAACAACGAAGCTGACCTGAGAATGCGTCCGTATTTTTTGAATAACATTAATTATGGAGACGTCGTTAGCATTATTGACCCATCGCTCTGTGCAGCTGAACTGTGTAATCTTGGCAGGCAGTACGAGCTAACAAATCCTGACTTAGCGTCTAGTGCTTATCGTATGGGCGTGGTTGCCAGACACCCAGATGCTTGTTATTGGCTTGGTTTACAATACAAGATTCAATGCACATGCCATCAGTTTATTGAGAGCTATTGGGTAACAATATATAGTTACCAAGAGTCTAGAGGAGCGAGAGAGTACAGAGAGTCCGAATATTATTTTGCATCGAGTGATGAGGAATATATGGGAAGTAGGACGGAAACAAGAGAGAGAGTGGAAACGCGAAAAACTTATCATACCAATATTCATCCTACTCAACACGAGTCGAGTTCCAGCAGAGAGCTACCACACATTAGGGTGTTGTTTGATGACTATAAAACTGCATGCATGCTTTTTAAAATTGCGGCGGACAGGAGTCATTCGGCAGCACTGCTTCAGTACGCATTAATTGTGGCAGGGAAAGCAGATAACGGTGCATGGTTGCTGGAAGAGAGAAGAATCCCTTCAAGATCGTTATGGCAATACCTAAATGGAACACCTGCTATTGTATTAACCCCAGAGCAGGCAACTTTAGATACAGCAGCGAGCGAACTTAAGATAAGTCATCAAAGGGAGAGTACCGTATATTGGCAACGTTTGGCAGCAAGTAGTCCTGCTGAAGCCAAAAAATATGATGGTAGTGGAGGATGCAAAATTATGTAAAATTCCAACACCCTTACCTCATTAATGTGTAATTACTGTTTTTTCATCCTATCCATTTGTCAATGCTTTTTTAATGGAGTAGCCTTGCCCCCGATCCATACCCTATTCTCATCAGGCGATGAAGCGGCTATACTCACTCTAGAATTTAAGAGACTAGAATTGAAAAGGGGAAGGGCTTATGTCAAATCACCAGTCAAAAATTTTAATGGATGCTGTGACATTCGATGATGTCTTGTTGGTGCCTGGGTATTCAATGGTATTGCCGCATGAGGTTTCTCTTAAAACACAAGTGACACGCGGATTAACGCTGAATATCCCCCTGGTTTCTGCTGCGATGGATACAGTGACGGATGCGAGGCTTGCCATTGCCATGGCGCAAGAGGGGGGGATTGGGATTATTCACAAGAACATGTCGATCCAAACCCAGGCGAGACAAGTCTTGCAAGTCAAAAAATTTGAAAATGGAATTGTGAAAGACCCAATCACGGCACCGCCTCACATGACGATTCGAGAGCTTTTGGTGCTCACGGAAAGGCACCAGTTCTCAGGGGTGCCTGTGGTTTTAGGTGAGGACTTGGTTGGGATTGTGACAAGCCGTGATGTGCGTTTTGCTACAGATTTAGATCAATCGATTGCTTCTGTGATGACGCCCAAAGAGAAGTTGGTGACGGTGCGGGAAGGGGCCTCTCATCAAGAGGTCAAGGCTTTGTTGCATCAGCATCGTATCGAGAAAATTTTAGTGGTGGATGCCCATTTTCATCTCAAGGGTTTGATGACGGTACGAGATATTCAAAAAGCGAAAGAAAAGCCATTGGCCTCAAAAGATCTCGAGGGGCGTTTGTTAGTGGGGGCTGCTGTGGGGACAGGGCCTGATACTGATGAGCGCGTTGAGGCTTTGATTGATGCCGGGGTCGATGTTTTGGTGGTGGATACAGCACATGGGCATTCGAAGGGTGTTTTAGAGCGAATCCAAAAAATCAAATTACACCACCCCAAGATTCAAGTGATTGGGGGCAATATTGCAACGGGTGATGCGGCGTTGGCCTTAAGAGATCAGGGTGTAGATGGGGTGAAAGTCGGGATTGGTCCTGGCTCGATCTGTACCACACGTATTGTAGCAGGGGTGGGTGTGCCGCAGCTCAGCGCTATTTTGGAAGTCAGTCAAGCGCTGGAGGGGAGTGGCGTGAGCATTATTGCCGATGGCGGGATTCGCTTCTCGGGAGATATTGTCAAAGCCATTGGGGCAGGCGCACATTGCGTGATGATTGGAAGCCTCTTGGCAGGTGTTGAAGAATCTCCAGGTGAAGTTGAGCTTTTCCAAGGTAGATCTTATAAATCGTATCGAGGGATGGGGTCTTTAGGAGCCATGGTTCAAGGCTCCAGCGATCGCTACTTCCAGTCAGGTACGGAGTCGCAAAAACTAGTCCCGGAAGGGGTTGAGGGGCGCGTGCCTTACAAAGGCCCGTTGGTGGGCGTCGTCCATCAATTATTAGGAGGTTTGCGCGCTGGAATGGGCTATACAGGCGCTGCAGATATTCAAAGGCTGCGTGAGCATGCGCGGTTTGTGAGAATCTCCAATGCGGGCATCCGTGAAAGCCATGTGCATGACGTGATGATTACCAAAGAGCCCCCGAATTACCAGACTATCTAGCTAAGCTTGAGTGATGCAGTAGCCAGTAAATTCCCAGTGCCCACAGTCCTGAGAGCAGTACTGCGAGTACCCAGGCGAAGGGCGGGAGAAACCAGGGTTGAGCCCCTTGCTTTTGTAGATATCCCACATCTTTAGCAACGCCTGCGGCCATCAAAAGATGAAGAATAGCTGTGAGGATCAGCATCAACAGCAATACCGTGTGAAACGTGGATTCTAGTAAAACAAAATAAGATGCACCCATGGTTTTTTTACCCTCCACCCTAACACCCTCCTCCTCAAAGGAGGAGGGGATTTAAAATTCAATATGCCCGGGATAACGGGGGAATGGACTGATGTCGCGAATGTTAGCAACCCCCGTGAGGTAACTCACCAAGCGCTCAAACCCCAGGCCAAAGCCTGCATGCGGCGTGGTGCCAAAGCGACGCAGATCGCGGTACCAGTGATAATCCTCTGGGTTCATGCCAGACTCCAGGATACGGGCATCTAAGACCTCTAGGCGCTCTTCGCGCTGACTGCCCCCAATAATTTCCCCAATCCCTGGGACTAAGACATCCATCGCTGCGACGGTTTTGTTGTCTGGATTGACGCGCATATAAAAAGACTTCACGGCTTTAGGGTAATTTTTTAAGATCACGGGGCCTTGGATATGCACTTCACACAGATAGCGCTCGTGTTCGGATTGCAGGTCTATGCCCCAGGAGACAGGGTATTCAAAGGATTTTTTGGATTTTTGGAGAATCTCAATGGCCTCTGTATATTCCATATGGACGAAGGGGGTTTCTAGAATGTGAGTGAGTCGAGTCAAACAGGTGGTATCTACCCATTGATGAAAGAATTTTAAGTCGTCGTGACGCTCGGCAAGTAAGGTTTTAATGATGTATTTGAGCATGGCCTCACTTAACGTTGCGACGTCGTCAAGATCAGCGAAAGCGATTTCAGGCTCGACCATCCAGAACTCGGCTAAATGGCGGCTGGTGTGAGAGTTTTCAGCTCTGAAAGTCGGGCCGAACGTATAAATTTTCCCAAGACCTAAGGCATAGCACTCGCCATTGAGTTGCCCTGAAACCGTGAGATAGGCCTCTTTACCAAAGAAATCTTGGCTAAAGTCGATCTGACCATTGGGTTTTTTGGGTAAGTTGAGAAGATCCAAGGTTGAGACCCGAAAGAGCTCACCGGCGCCCTCAGCGTCACTGCTGGTGAGGATGGGCGTGCTCACCCAAAAAAAGTCATGTTCATGAAAAAACTGGTGAATGGCATGGGCGATAGAGTGCCTGACACGAGAGATAGCGCCCATCAGATTGGTGCGGATACGCAGATGAGCATGCTCGCGCAGATGCTCGACCGTGTGGCGCTTGGGGGAAATAGGGTAGGTTTCTGGGGATTCTACAAAGCCATACACAAAAATTTTGCTGGCAGAAAGCTCCATGGCTTGCCCTTCGCCTGTAGAAGGCACCAGCGTACCCTCGATAGACAGCGCGCAGTCTTTGGTGAGTTTTAAAATCTCGAGCTCATAATTAGGGAGGGTGTTCAGGGCAATGACTTGGAGGGTATCAAAAGTGCTGCCATCAGTCAGGGCAATAAAAGAGAGCCCTGCTTTGGAGTCACGCCGTGAACGCACCCAGCCTTGAACTTTGACAGGCTTTCCCATTAAATCTGGCGTATTTAAAAGGGCTTTGATGGCGTAGAGCGGGGGTTGTGTCATAATATTGTTAGACCCCACCTGTTGATAAATACCAGACATAGCAGAACGAGAAGATATACAGCAGGCCAAAGACGAAGGGGAGATACAGCTCCAGCTTGCGCAAAGGGTTGTAGGGCTTTGGGTTCATCATGGCTTCATGTTCGGCCGTGAAGGTTGTGGAGGGCAGGCGCTGTTCCATTTCTTTGAGAATCTGCTCTTTCACGCGACACAGGCGTCTAAAGTGCTGAACCAGCCTCGACCATGCATAGCAGAGTATCAAAAGCGCGAGTAAGGGAAAAAGCAATAAGACAATATTGGGAACAAAGGGTTGTCGACTTAAAGAAAGCCCTAAAATACCAATCACAGCGCCATGGAACACCAAAAAGAAAATATTGGTGACAATACGTCGGATTTGGGTGCGATCGTTCAGTTCGTTATAGACCTTGTACTGCTCTATCAAGAGACGATTGTACATGTCATTACTGAAACGCTCTGTGTCTTCGTCATTCCAAAGGTGGTTGCCAATGATGTTTTGAGTTGCCATGCTGTTCCTCTTTATGTGAAAGAAATAATGAGTGGTACTCGGGGGATCATAACATGCTTTTGGGGTTCTGAAAACAAAAAGACAGCCGAAGCTGTCTTTTTGCAAATAGATTTTTAATAGACTCAGAGAGTCTAAAAATCTTATCGGCTATCGCGGAATCCACCACGGAAGCCACCACCATTGCTAGGACGTGGGCCGCGTGCGCCGGCACCGCCGCCGCCAGAGCGTTGACCTTCGTCATTTGCGATGTTGACGCGAATTTTGCGCCCTTGCAGTTCTGTGCCGTCTGCTTTCAGCGATGCGTTTGCGGCATCCACTGTTGCAAAAGTCACAAATCCAAATCCTTTAGAACGACCGGTTTCGCGATCGGAGATCAACTTCACTTCTTTCACTTCTCCATACTGGCTGAAGAAATTTTCCAATTCTAGTTGACCGCTGTCGTAGGATAAGTTCCCTACGTAAATTTTCGTTTGGCTCATGGCCACTCCTTTAAACAATTAACTCAACTCCTGGAGCACGCATGCAATCCAAGAGACGCCATTCTACGTTTAAACAATATTCAAAGCAAGGGGTATTTGATATTTTTTTCATTAAACTTTGAATCAGAACTTTAATTTGCTGATTTTAAGCTTCTTCAGCGGTAATGCTGATCTGGTCTGAGTAGTCCCCTGCTTGAAGATCTCCCCCTGAAGTGAAGTCCGGGTACAAGTAGAAGTCAAGTTCTCCGCCATTGTTTTGATAAGCAGGGTCATCGTTGAAGCCGCAAGTGGTATGCCCAAAGGCGCAGCCATCAAAGCCACCGGCTGTGCCTGTGCAAGAGGAGGGGCTGTTGCCGTTATAATAATTGAAAGTATGTGGGCTATAATGTTGATCTACCGCGTCAAAAAAATTCCACGCTTGAACACCACCAGATTCTCTACCGCACGTGGCGTAGATAACTTGCAGGGGGATGTTCCAACGGTTTGGATGGCCATCATTGGGGTGAGTGCCGCTATAACTTAATACAGCCATAGGCCCTGTGTTACACACTGTACCCAGGCAAAATTGTCCAGGGTAGGCAGCAGCATTAATCGTAAATTCAGAGGTCATAGAGACTGTGATGGGGAGGGTATCACTGTCATCATTACTCCAAGAAATGGTGAAAGGTTCCATTTTAGAATCGGAGTAGCTACCCGGGTTTGTGATCGAGTTAAAAGAAATGTCAGGAGGAAGTGTTGTCATTTCAATGCTTGCTGTATCAACGACGGCTTGGACGTTCAGCGTTGTGCTTATCGGCGCTGCCGTTGCATGCGCGATGCTGAGCAGCAACAGAGATCCAAGTAACCCGTGCATCAAGGGTTTGAATGATTTTTTCAGTGGTTTTTTCAATATGTGCATCCTCATGGGATTCCCCTGTCACCTTGGCTATGATTCAGCGCAACTCTAGAGGAATTGCTGAAAAATGTCAATCCCTTCAATAGGGTATTGCAGTCTCACGCTTATCAAGGCTCCCCCTGCGGGTGCTACGCAGCCTTGACAACCATTCGTCTGCATTCGCACATACTCAACTAAGATTCGCAAAAACGCCTCAAAACAATAAGCCTCTC
>JAHFRR010000171.1:937-2785 GCA_023266165.1 Thiotrichales bacterium | reverse complement strand
GGAGGGTGGATGCCCCACCTGTTTGGCCCGCTTTCATTGGATACAGGGGCATATATGGGTGCAGGCGGTGGGTCTGATACGGAGATTCACAGCGCACTTCTGTTCAACCCCTACGTTGGTGTGAATTGGAATATGGGGCCTTTGGATTTGGGCCTGGGATATAGCTGGGTAGATTTTGTTGCCAGTGATATCCAAAGCGGCCAGTTGAGATTCAGTGTCGGGGTGCCTTTGAATGTCCGTACCGCCTCCTCCAGCCTTGCAGGGGTAACGATTGATGACCCCAGTCAAAACCAATTTCCAGGGGCGAGCCCGTATGCCTTTACGCATCAGCTCTCGTTTGTGACGGAGATGTATTTCCCCATGAAGGGCACGCAAGGGCGCAATGGAGCCCTCCAAGACAGCCCGATCACCCTGTTGGGTGCGCAATTCAAAACTGATGTCAGCCAGGCGCTGTATGGCTTTGTTAAAGCCATAACGTCTGTGCATGGCACACCTTCTGGCTATAAACAATTGACAACAGGTCTGGGTTTGCATATTCCATTTGCCCCAGGCTGGACGCTGTCTCCTGAGATAGGTGTGGGTGCAGGTGGCGGTGGGCAAGTAGATACCGGCGGGGGCTTTTTGGTGAATCCAAGCCTGAGTTTGCAAATTCCCTTGACGCGCACTTGGGATATGGGGGTAGGCGGCGGTTATGTATATGCGCCGAACGGGCATTTTAATGCCTGGACAGGCAGTCTGTCCCTGGGGTATCGGCTTCATACGGGAGGCTTGAATCGCTTGGAGAATAACTCAGAGTTCTCACGCGTGAGCTTTCATGCATGGCAATTGTCTTTGGGCGATGAGCACCTGTTCTCCATTCAAGATACAACAGGACCCTCGCATGGCACAGACCTGGTCTCCATGCAGGCCAACTACTTCCCCCTTTCACATGCATACTTCGCAGCGAACTTGGCATCCTCCTACCGTACGCGTGATGCGGGCTTCCAAGTGGGGCTCTTGGGTGCAGGCCTGTCTTATCCTGTGGCACCTGGCCTGGATCTTTATGGTGAAGCGTTTGTCGGCGCAGCAGGAGGGGGCGCTGTGCAGATCTCCGATGGCGCGGTTTATCAAGGTGATGTGGGCGCAAGATGGCATTTAAACCCTGCCTGGTCGCTTTCGGGTGATGTAGGGCGTTTGGAAAGCTTCAAGCATCCTGGAGTTGAGTCAACCCTGGTGGGGCTCAACCTCACGTATTCATTGACGCAGCTGGAGGGTGAGGGGTAGGGCTAAGGTGAAAAATTCGTTTTCTGCGAGCGCCTTTTAGATGCCCGATGATGGTATAGGCGTCATCCCTGGATCGACAACGCTTCAAAATTCCGGTTGACATTTTTCAGAATTCGATTAAAGTACCTCTCTGCAAAGCGCCCGTAGCTCAGCTGGATAGAGTAGCTGGCTTCGAACCAGTTGGTCGGGAGTTCGAATCTCTCCGGGCGCACCATTTATAAATGGAGGATGGATGTGTTCTCCAACACCCCGCGCTTCTCTGTCGCCCCGATGATGGATTGGACGGATCGCCATTGCCGTTATTTTCACAGGTTGCTTTCCCGTAGGGCGTTGTTGTTTACTGAGATGGTGGTCGCGCAGGCGTGTATTCACGGGGATCGGGATCGTTTATTGGGGTTTGACGCCCTGGAGCATCCGATTGCATTACAGCTTGGGGGGCATGACCCTGTGATGCTGGGAGATGCTGCCGCGATAGGAGCTGAGTATGGCTATGACGAGATGAATCTCAATGTGGGCTGCCCGTCGGATCGAGTACAGGCCGGTTGCTTTGGGCTTCAATTATTTGCAGACCCTGAACGCGTTGCG
>JAHFRR010000171.1:0-927 GCA_023266165.1 Thiotrichales bacterium | reverse complement strand
CAAGACGCGTTTGGGGGTTGATCATCAAGATCGCTATGAGGATTTGTATCGTTTTGTGGATACGGTTGCGAGTGCAGGCTGTCAGCGGTTTTATATTCATGCCCGCAAAGGTTGGCTGAAAGGCTTGAGCCCTAAAGAGAATCGTACCCTTCCGCCGTTGGATTACGAGCGTGTTTATCGTTTGAAACAGGATTTCCCTGCGCTGCATATTGGCATCAACGGTGGGATTGAGTCCCTGATCTCGTGTACAGAGCACTTAAAATTATTAGACAGCGTGATGATGGGGCGCGCAGCGTATCACAACCCCGCTTTGCTGTTGCACGTGGATGCGCAATTTTATGGGGGTACAGAGACCTCACGAACCCGCGAAGCGGTGCTTCAAGCCTATGTGGGTTATGTTAAAGCGCAGCTGGAGTTAGGTGTTGCACTGACTGTGTTGATCCGACCGATACTCGGATTATTTCATGAGATCCCTGGAGCGAAAGGCTTTCGTCGATATTTGAGTGAGCATGCACATCAAGCGGGGGTGGGGGTTGAGATGATTGAGATGGCATTGGAACGCGTGAGGGTGGGGCCACCGCATGAAAACGGCGAAAACCTAATAACCCAGGGAAGTCATTACTACATGCCATTCACTATCACACAAGAGTGAATGATTGGGATGGGCTTGAAAAGGATATGTAATTTTTGTGTCTTTCATTCTTATCGACAGTCACCTCTCCCCTTGAGGGCTACGGCATGCACACATCTTTCTAACCTATTGAATTGCAAGGCTTTCTTATTCCCTCCTCCCTTGCGGAGGAGGGTTAGGGTGGAGGGTGCAGTTTGAAAAAGCTTTCAGAAGCAAAAAGGGGAATCTTGCGATCTTTATTTCCAGGTAAGACAGAGCCCAATGTTTTCAAGCTTTAGGCAGAGTTTCTGTTCAGT
>JAHFRR010000051.1 GCA_023266165.1 Thiotrichales bacterium | reverse complement strand
ATCAAGCCGATTGATGTGATCTTTTTAGAGGATGATGCGCTCTATGCCAGCATGGTGATCCCAGATGTCTTCTGCGGCCTGGAGGTCAAGCATTACCTGACGCCTGAGGCTTTTTTAAGAGACCTTCCCCATTTAAATCTGAAACGAGAGACTCCGATCTCCATTGATAAAAACTTTGCAAAAAGTAAAATGGATGGCCTAAAGCTAGGCGCAAAGCTGCATGAGATGGGCTTTACAAGGCTTTATCTCTGTACGGGAGAGACTTTCCAGAAAGGCGTTATTCCTGCTTATTTCACGGTGTTGGGCAAAGATCAGCTGCGACAGGTGCTTGAGGCGTGAAAATACCCGAGGCATTCGAGCGACTCTATGCGGTGGGCTTTGAGCCTCGAGAAGGCCAAATTCAAATGGCTGAGCAGGCGTATCTGGCGTTCTCAAAAAAACAATTCGCTGTGCTGGAAGGCGAAACGGGCATTGGCAAGACTTTCGCCTATCTGATCGCAGGGCTCTTAGCCCTAGAACCCAAGCAACATCTGATCATCGCCACAGCAACCATCACGCTTCAGGCCCAATTATTTGAAAAAGATTTGCCTTTAATTCTTAAAACGCTAGAGTTACCCCTTCAAGCCACCCTGGCCAAAGGCCGTCAGCGCTACGCGTGTCCTCAAAAATTATTACACCTAGAACAGCAAACCTTGTTGGATCTTGCTTGGATGGGCATCGAGCCCTCTTCTGAGTCTCCTGAGTCTCCTAAAAATCCAAAGCATCTTAAAAACCTCAAGAATCCTTTAGAGAGCCCCATTTTACTTGATCTTAAAAAACAATTCCAAGCGCGCACCTGGTCTGGAGATCTGGATATCCTGCCCTCCCCACTCCCTGAAGCCCTCAAGCGTCAGATCACGACAGACAGCGCCGGTTGTAGCCAGCAACAATGCGGCTATTTCAGTGCATGCCCTTATTTTGAGATGCGTCGCGCACAAAGCAAATCGCCCATTATTGTCACGAACCATCATGTTTTATTGTCCGATATCGAGCTGGGTACTGGGAGTTTATTACCCTCCCCCGAAAAATGTTTGTATATCATCGATGAGGCCCATCAGTTTCCAGATGCTGCTGTGAGTTTCTTTCAAGGGTCGCTACAGCTGAGTTTGGGGGAAAAGTGGCTGCAAGGGCTCAAAATAAATTTAGAAAATCTGGCAGGCTATTTGGCAGAATCTCCAGACATCCTCTCAGAATCTCTACTCGCCGCTGACACCCTCTTGGGGATTGTCACACCCTTACATGCTGAAGAGAAAACCTTATTTCTGGCAAGATCATCTGACGATGCTCGCTTGCAGCCCCTGACACCCAACACGCAAACCCTGCTCACCTTGGGGCGAGATCATGGCGCCTTGCTCTATAAAAACCTCAGCCTACTGCGTAAAGCCTGCTTGCAAGACCCCACACTTCAGAAACACAATCTCTTTTCAAAAATCATGGATACGCTGGGATATTCTGTAGATCGCGCACAAAAAACCTGGCGAGCCTTCCATTTATTGGCTGCGCCTAACACCCCACCTATTGCTAAATGGCTGGAATCCGAATCTCGGGATCACACGCAGAATCTAGGCCCAACGCTGTATGCTGCCATGACATCCAGCCAGCATTTTTTACCAGAGCTCTTTTGGGATAAGATTCAAAACGGCGCAGTGCTATGCTCTGCAACGCTCAGAGCCCTCGATCGGTTTGATTATTTTCTCCAACAGACAGGATTGAATCATTATTCGAAAATGTTGACTCAGGCGTTTAAATCAGGGTTTGTGTTTGAAAACTCCGTCTTGAATATCCCCTGGATGAGCGCGGAGCCTCAAGGCGCTGAGCTTTCAGCGCACTATATTCAGGAACTGGTACGTGTGATTGAAGGGGTCTTTGCCCAAGAGAAACACGGGGTGCTGGTCTTGTTCACCAGCCAAAAATTATTGGAAAAAGTATATTCGCACATGGCATCCCCCTGGTATGCCAAAATCCTGGCACAACCCGATTATGGTCGCATGGATTTACTCAAACGCCACAAAAAACGGGTCGATGAAGGCCAACTCAGCGTGATCTTTGGCTTGCAGTCTTTTGCCGAAGGCGTAGATCTACCAGGAGACTACTGCCGCCATGTGGTCATCACACGCCTGCCCTTTGCGGTACCGACAGGGGCCATTGAACGTACCTGGTTTGATTTTTTAGAGCAGCAAGGTAAAAATCCTTTTCAGGAATATACCCTCCCCAAAACTTCCATCAAACTCGCCCAAGCAGTAGGACGCTTGATTCGTCGCCATAGCGACACCGGCTCGATCACGCTGTGTGACAGGCGTGTCATCAGCAAGCCCTATGGCAAAACCTTACTGGACACCCTACCCAGGTTTCGACGCGTGATACCCATGAGTGGCTCAGCGAATGGCTCATTGACATAAATTAAGGGCCACTTATAATAACGCTATAAGTGGCCCATCCGGATTTCACATGATTATTGGAAGAAAAAAAGAGTTAGCGCTCTTACAAAAAGTCTACGACTCTAAACAGTCTGAATTCGTTGTTGTCTATGGCAGGCGGCGCATTGGGAAGACCTTTTTAATCAGGGAGTTTTTTTCAAAACAAGACTGCGTTTACTTTCAAGTGACAGGCATGCAGAAAGGAAAAATGTCCCTTCAAATCAAAAAATTTATTGAAACGCTTTCTCTTGTTTTTTTTGATGAGATCCCTCTGATAGCGCCTGACAGCTGGGACGGTGCGTTTGATCTTTTGCATAAACAGGTGGTTAAGTCTGATAAAAAGGTAGTTGTCTTTATTGACGAACTCCCATGGATGGCCTCCAAAAAATCAGGATTACTTGAAACGATCGACTACTACTGGAACCACTACTGGAGCGCTCGCAACAACATCGTACTGGTTATTTGCGGCTCTTCTGCATCTTGGATTATCAAAAAAATCATTCAAAACAAAGGTGGATTACATAATCGTGCCACCTGCCAAATGCAATTACTGCCCTTCAGTCTCTCTGAGACCGAAGCATTTTTACATTCTCGGGGTATCGCCCTCAATCATCAGCACATTCTCAAGCTGTATATGGCCTTGGGAGGTGTTCCTCATTATCTCAATTATGTGGAAAAAGGGCGTACTGCTGACGAGGCCATTCAAGCGATCCTGTTTGATCAAGGTGCTCCCTTACGAGAAGAATACACCAAACTCTTCACCTCGTTATTCAATAACGCAAAAATCTATATGGATCTGATCAAAATCATTGGGGGAAAACATTCAGGTGTGACCAGAAGCGATATCCGACAACAGCTGGCAGCAGGTCTAGGGGGACGGCTGACAGAACGACTTCATGACTTGACCACTGCTGGATTTATCCAAGAGCTCACGCCCTTTGGGCGTTCACGAGGCGAGTACTATAAGCTTTCAGACGAATTTTGTTTATTCTATCTGTACTGGCTTGAAACGACTGGTAAGAAAAAACTAAGCGCTGACTATTGGATAAAACTGTCGCAAACCCCACAATATCATGCCTGGGCAGGCTATAGCTTTGAGGGGATTTGCTACAAGCACGGCCAGAAAATCATTGATGCCTTAAACATTAAAACCGCCACCGTGATTGACTCTTGGCGCTTTGTTTCTAAAACAGAGCAGGATCAGGGTGCTCAAGTTGATCTCTTAATTGATCGCAGTGATGATGCCATCACCCTCTGTGAAATCAAATACACTCAGGCTCCCTTTATGTTGGATAAAGCAGAGGCCGAAGCTCTAAAAAAGAAAATCCAAATCTTCAAAGATAAAACAAAAACTCAGAAACAGATTTTTCTTGTTTTTATTTCTGCCAATGGTTTACGTGAAACAGCATACTCCAACGATATGGTCTCTGGCAGAGTCATCTTGGAGGATTTCTTTGATCCGACAACCACGTCTCCGCAATCAAACAGGCTGCCAACGCGTCAACCTTTTGATGATTGAAGATCTTACCTTCATTGCGCTCGGAAAGCTCCTGGCGTGCGGCCCGCGTCGTTAAGCGCTCATCGACAGGATGGACGGGAAGGTTCGACTGCTGTTGAAGGCGAGACAGAAATTTACGGGCGCAATGCGTGATATGCTGCTCGGAACCATCCATCAGAAACGGGATTCCCACCACCAACACCTGCGGACGCCATTCTGCAATGCACTTTACAATCAAAGACCAGTCAGGGATCCCGTCTTTCGCCACGAAAGTACCCACCGGAGATGCCGTGTTTGTCACCGATTGCCCAAAGGCAACCCCAATGCGCTTCAGGCCAAAATCAAATGCCATCACGGTTTCAAAGCGAGGTGAGGTCATCAAAACCCAAACGTCTTACGGCCTGCCGCTTTGCTGATTTGCTTCTCACCCTGCCAGACAATAATGCCTGTCTGGATATTCAAGAGCTTCATCGTCACCTGCAGATACAGCGTTTGCTCCGAGCTGTTACGCTGACTGATACTGGAAATATCGCCATAGAACATGTACTGCGCTCCAACTTGCCGTCCGATCTGTGCCGCAGACTCTTGGCTGACAGCACCCGAATGCTGGTAAGCCAGCTGTTGCTGGATCGCTTTGACTTGTGACATATCCACAAACTGGAACTTGCCACTTTGGATCAGTCGAGTACTGATGGCGTTCGCCAGCGCTTGAACATCAATATGCTGATCTGAATTGTTCTCCACAGTCCCCACATACAGAACAGGTGCTTGATTGGCCGTAATCTTCTGAACGAGAGGAGATGTCATCATCTCATCGACCATCTTATTGGTGATCGACTGCAAATCCGTTGAACTATAGCCCAGCGCCGTCGTCTGAACTGCGTTGGGGTCTTGATACATGACAGTAGGACTACTGGAGCAGCCCGTGAGAGCCAGTGCGCCTAGCAGTGCAACGGTAATACCTGCGAGTTTATATTTTTTTTGCATTTCCATTCATTCTCCCCTATTTAAAATTTTCTTTATAATTTTTTATTTATAATTTTTTTTAATTTATTCGACAGACCAAGACATTATACTTCACAGCACTGGGCATGGGAGCCACATCAGAGACCACCTCTGACGAATACGGGCTGATCACAACAGGCTGCCAAGGAGTGCTCTCCCCTGCGTTAAAGCCATGTTCAGAATACCACTGGAATTTGTATTGGACACTTTGGGTATCTCGAGAGTTATTTTCAAGATTGACTTTCGCTTGAATCAGGTCTTGGCTGGCGAGCCTTGAGGCGGGATCTGTCACGCGAACATCCCCCTGAGAGGTTGAGACCTTTTGCCCCGCCGTACCGCCTGAGGCAATAATCACGCACTCACGCGCGCAACCACTGAGTAATAACATCAGGCTGGCGATACTGATGGGGATTAAAAAATTTATTAATTTTAACTTACGCACTGAGACTCTCCCTTTACTGACTTGACTGATGAACCAAAATCCTATGCACGATCAACGACGGCCCCACACTGGCGGCCCATATTACCACATTGGTGTTGGCTTGCAAATCCAACGGTATCGACTCCTGTACGCCATTCACCTCAATGGATAGCCTATGAGGCCCCAGCGGTAGAAAATCCTGCCAGACTTGGATATCTTGGGGTAACGTCAACCAGCTACGCAGATCCGCATTGGAGCTTACAACGTTATAAACCAATACCGCCACCTCTCCTGCAAGCCCCCCTTTCCTTTGCACTTGCGCAGCCAGCACTTGTTTTGCAATCACACGCAAGACCTCACGGACAATAATGATTGGGTAATCTTCTGTTAAGGCTTTTGCAGCCAAGGGTTTGACGGACATCAGCACAGGAAGTGTTGTACGTTGATGATCGATCTTGACCTCTGCGATCAAAGGCACCACGCTGGATTTCGCATAGATGGGTATCGAGAACATCACACCATTGAAGTTCAACGTGCCCCCCTGCGATGCATCGTGGGTAAACGTGAGGATCGGCACCGTGATGGAACTGAGAGGCTGAACCCAGCCTTGCTCCACAATGACAGCAACCAAATCGCTGTGCTCTGGGATAGGAGTCACCAGGGCTTGAGAGGATCCGAACTTTTCCAGATAACGCTGCATCTGATCTAGATTCCCGCTTCGCTGCTGCAAAATTTGAATCAAAAATTTTTGAATCTCAGGATTGTCAGGTGAGAGGGCCAACGCGCGCTGGATACTCACAAAAGCATTATTATAATCCCCTTGCATATCAAAGAGCAGCGCCGAGAAATAATAGAAAAACGCGTTTTCAAAACTGCTCTTAATCCCTTTGGCTGCCGCCATGGTCGTCTGGAAATACTGAGAATGATCTTCAGTATTCACATCAAAACCCTGCTTTTGCGCTTCTTGATGGGCTTTCAAGAGTTCAGCTTCATGGGTTTGCTGGATATAACTCTGCTCGTTTTGCCCCTGCCTGATAGACACCAGAGCATCTGTCAAATCCCCCTCACCCAAATAGTTCAAGGCTTGATAGGTATAGAGAAAAACAATTTCATAGCTCTTGAGTCGATAAGGCAGCATCTGGTCATTCCCCAGTAATGAGCCTGTTGTTTCTAAAACGCGATGGACTTGAATTTTCGCTTCCAACTGTTGCTGCTGCACATCCTGGATGACTTGATGATAGGCCATCTCACTGGCTTTGAAGTTCCCAGACAACTGCTCAACGCGCCCTCTCTCCACACCATCGAGATCTTGATTTTGACGTGCTTGGTTTTGGGTTAAGATTTTTAAGGCTTGCGGATAGTTTTTCTCTGCCACGGCATGTTTGACAGGGGCCGTATTTTCAGGGTAGGAGCCTATTACGCTTGCGCACCCTGACAATAACCCGCAAAAGAGGCACGCACTGAGACCTAAAGCCATTCGGATCATATCCCAACTTCTCCCGTGCACACAGCACCTTGAGAGATCCACAAGATCGCCCCTTGCAAACGCTCCAACACGCTTTCGCGCCCCAAGAGCATAGCAATTCGGTCAATCGAGGGTGATTGCCCCTGCCCCGTTAACGCCACACGAAAGGGCATGCCGACTTTCCCCATCCCCAGATTCAGCTGTGTCGCGGTTGCTTGCATGCAGGTATGAATGGCCTCCACAGACCAAGGGATCTCCTGTAAAGCGGTTATTAACGCCTGAAGAGGTGCTATCGCAGCTTCAGTTAAATGCTTCTCTGAGGCGATAGGATCATAAGACGCCGTCAGTTTTTGAGAAGAAAAATCGAGAAACTGCAAAGCATCTAATAACTCCAACAGCGTATGACAGCGCTCGGTATAGAGGGGAATGGCCTCAAGCCAGATCGCCTGATTTTGAATAGGGGAAAAAATAATAGGCTGCGTGTCGGCAAGCGCCCTTAATTTTTCAAGCATCTCGGGGGCAGGCATGGCTTTCATGTAATGCTGGTTTAACCACTTGAGCTTGTCGAGATTGAACATAGCGGGAGATTTGCTGACAGCCTTGAAATTAAAGCTCTGGATCATCTCCTCACGGCTGAAAATCTCTTGGTCTTGATGAGACCATCCCAAACGCACCAGGTAATTCAACAAAGCCTCTGGCAGATAGCCATCGCGCGCATACTGCATGACGCTCACAGCACCATGGCGTTTCGATAGACGCTTACCATCCTCGCCCAAAATCATAGGGATATGCCCAAAAGCAGGCAATACCGCCTCGAGCGCTTGAAACATATGGATTTGTTTGGGCGTGTTGCTGACATGATCATCTCCCCGAATCACATGGGTCACACCCATATCCGCATCATCAACCACCACCGCAAAGTTATACGTCGGAATCCCATCAGAGCGCACCAGCACAAAATCATCGAGCTCAGCATTGGCCACCGTGATCTCGCCTTTGATCAAGTCCTCCCAGGTGGTCACCCCGGTTTTAGGGACTTTCAGGCGAATCACCTGCTCTTTTTGAGGGTGCGTTGAAGGCGTGATATGGAGATCCCGACAGTGCCCATCATATCCTGTATGCAGCTGTTTGGCTTGTTGCTCGACGCGCAAAGCCTCTAAGCGCTCTTTGGAACACATACAGCAATACGCATGACCTGATTGAACCAACTGATGGGCCACCTCGCGATAACGATCTAACCGATGCGTTTGATAATACGGCCCGTGGTCATAGTCCAACTTCAGCCATTGCATGCCTTCCAAGATGGCATCCACGGATGCTGAGTTGGATCGTTCCAGATCTGTATCTTCAATTCTCAAGATAAATTGCCCTTGATGCTGGCGGGCATACAGCCAAGAATACAGCGCAGTGCGCGCACCTCCAATGTGCAAATACCCTGTGGGGCTTGGAGGGAAACGGGTGATCACGGTCATGGTTCAGATCCTCAAAAAAATAATTAAAAGCAAACCCTTTTAAGACGCGTTAAAATTAAGTTCCAAAATAAGTTCTAAAATAAGTTCTAAAAGTATATTGACTTGGCATGGGGAAAGCAAGATAATGGCGGGCCTTATTTTATCTAATTTCAAATCAATGCTATAACTCTGGAGAGAATCGTGGCCAACACCAAGCAAGCGAAAAAACGCGTCATCCAATCTGAAGCACAGCGCAAGCATAACGTGAGCATGCGCTCGTTTATGCGCACGATGGTCAAAAAAGTCCGTCAGGCCGTTGAGACCCAAGACAAGGCTGCTGCCAATGGCGCTTATGTTGAAATGACGAAAGTCCTCGATCGCTTTGCTGACAAGGGTCTGATCCACAAAAATAAAGCCGCTCGCCATAAAAGCCGCTTGAGCGATCAAATCAAAGCAATTGCTTAAGCCTACTGATTTCCAGGCGGCTCTGCTCGATTGGTATGATCTCAGTGGCCGCCATGATCTTCCCTGGCAAAAAGTCTCAACACCTTATACGGTGTGGCTCTCTGAGATCATGCTCCAACAGACGCAAGTCAACACGGTGATCCCGTATTTTTTAAAGTTTATCCAAAGATTCCCCACGCTAGA
>JAHFRR010000170.1 GCA_023266165.1 Thiotrichales bacterium | reverse complement strand
ATCACTCTGGTGGGTTTAATTACGAAGCACGGCATCTTGATCACCCAGTTTGCCAATACGCGCTTAAACCAAGGGGAAAGCTTGCAGCAAGCGATTGTCTCCGCCTCCAGCATTCGGTTACGGCCCATCTTGATGACGACCTGCGCCATGGTCTTAGGCGCTCTGCCTTTGGCGCTCTCATCAGGCCCTGGATCCATTGCGCATGTGCAAATTGGCTGGGTGATTGTGGGTGGGATGCTCTTTGGAACCTTCTTTTCCCTCTTTGTGGTTCCCGTCGCTTATTTGCTGCTGGCACCCTTGGATTACAGGAAGCGGAGGGTGTTGGGGTGGCTATGAAAATAATCTCTAAAAATCCCCCCGCACCCCTTGCAGCGCACTGATCGCAGCCAGTGCTGCGGTTTCCGTTCGTAAAACACGAGGGCCCAGTGAAAGCCTTAAAAACCCTGCATGTTCAGCCAGAGTGAGCTCGTGAGGGCTGAGCCCCCCTTCCGGGCCGATCAGTAAAATCAAGTGCGTGAGAGAGGCAGGTAAGGTCTTGAGGGTAATCTCTGGATCTTTCGGGTGTAAAATTAATTTTAAAAGCGAGGGAGAATCTGATCTCTGTCCCACAAGATTTAAAAAATCAGAGAGAGATTGAGGTGCTTGAAGGGACATGAGGGTTGCACGCCCGCATTGCTCGCTTGCACTGATGATAATTTTTTGCCAATGATCCTGTTTATGGGCTTTGCGATCACTGTGAATTTTCACCGTGCAAAACTGGGTGGTCAGCGGGGTGAGCGCCGTAGCGCCCAGCTCTGTGGCTTTCTGGAGGATGAAATCCATTTTCTCGCCTCGAGCGATGCCTTGGGCAATATGGATCTTGAGAGGAGATTCTGTGTGGGTTGGAAGAGATTCTAAAATTTTGACAGAGGCACTGCGTTTATCTTGTTGGATAAGAGAGGCATGCCATTCATTCCCCTCCCCGTCAAATAAAGCAATCGATTCATTCGGGTGAAGACGTAGGACTTTGATATGTTGCAGTATGTCTGGGGGGAGATCGTAGGTCTGTCCGGGGATTAAAAATTGGGGGAGATAAAAACGAGGCATCTTGACTCTCTCTTGCATCTGGACACTGGATTCTATAACCTGATTATATCGCTTAAGTGTGGTAGAGAAAAACAGGAGCAGCCATAAGGAGCCTTCATGAGTATTTCAGTTTTTGATTTGTTTTCGATTGGTGTAGGCCCGTCAAGCTCACATACCGTAGGCCCCATGCGCGCGGCCTATCGATTTGTTGAGAAGCTCAAGGCCTTACAGGTATTGGAAGATGTTGCGCGGATCCAGATTGATCTGTATGGCTCGCTGGCGCTTACGGGGAGGGGTCATGGCACAGATTTTGCGGTGATCTTTGGGCTCGCAGGGTGGTTGCCTGAATCCATTGATCCTGACGCCATTCCCTTGATGTTGCAAGCCATTCGAGACGCGCAGCGACTTTCTTTAGGAGGTGTCTATCCTATTGCGTTTACAGAAGCTCGAGATTTGATTTTTCATTTCCAAGAAGTTTTGCCTCATCATGCCAACGGATTGCGTTTAACGGCTTTGGGTGAGAATGGCCAAAAATGGGTTTCTCGGGAGTATTATTCTATTGGCGGGGGTTTTGTATTAGATGAGGCTGAGATTATCAAAGACCAGGCCCGTTCCAATGAAGCGCCTGGAGAGAGCGCTGATGGGGCTCAGATTCCCTATCCTTTTGATACCGCGGATAGATTGCTGGAGCATTGTAAAAACACAGGCTTGAGCATTGCCCAGGTCATGATGAGCAATGAGAAAGCCTGGCGCAGCGAACCTGAGATCCGAGCGGGATTGCTCAAGATCTGGGGGGTGATGTCTGCGTGTATTGACCATGGATGTCAGCATTCGGGGATTTTGCCTGGAGGCTTGAAGGTCAAGCGTCGCGCGCCGATTCTCTGGGAGAAGCTTAAAAACGCTGAGCGCTTTGATGAGATGAACTGGCTCAATCTTTTTGCCTTGGCTGTCAATGAAGAGAACGCAGCAGGAGGCAGGGTTGTCACGGCCCCCACCAACGGCGCTGCGGGGATTATCCCTGCGGTGTTGCGCTATCATGTCCAGTTTCAAGGGGGAAGCCCTGAGAGTATCGTCGAGTTTATGCTGACGGCTGGTGCTATTGGGATTCTATTTAAATTGGGAGCCTCCATTTCCGCTGCGGAAGTGGGGTGCCAAGGTGAGGTGGGGGTGGCCTGTTCGATGGCGGCAGGTGCGCTGTGTGCCGTGACGGGTGGGACTGTTCTTCAAGTGGAGAACGCCGCGGAGATTGGTATGGAGCATCATTTGGGTCTTACCTGCGATCCGATCGGCGGGTTGGTTCAGATCCCCTGTATCGAGCGCAACACCATGGGAACCCTTCAAGCGGTCAATGCCTCAAAGCTTGCGCTGATGGGTGATGGCGAGCATATTGTCAGTTTAGACAATGTGATCAAAACCATGCGTGACACCGGTCATGACATGATGGCGAAATACAAAGAAACTGCCTTAGGGGGCTTAGCCATCAACGCCAAGATTTCTGTTTCCACACCTGCCTGTTGAGCGGCTACGGTGTTTATCTATCTTCTAGAAGCTTTGAGTGGCAAGGCCCGTCTGTCCCCTCATCCCTTGCGGGCTAAGGCATGCACACATCTTTCTAACCTATTGAATTGGCAAGGCTTTCAGGATTTAATTCAATACCCCTTATTTTGTATCAACTGCTCTAACAGCTGAACGGGAAACAAGGGGGGGTGTTCCGCCAATCCCTGATGATAGAGCACCGTCGAGGGCGTG
>JAHFRR010000050.1 GCA_023266165.1 Thiotrichales bacterium | reverse complement strand
GTGATCTCCCTGGCGCCTTTTATGGCGGCTTGGAAGGGCGTCAGACCCTCTTCGACATGGCGATAAATATTTTCAAGCACCACAATCGCATCATCGACTACCATGCCGATGGCCAAGACCATCGCGAGCAAGGTTAATAGATTTAAAGAAAAACCCAACGCAAGCATCAGCGTGCATACGCCAATCAAAGAAAGAGGAATCGTCAACACGGGAACTAGCATGGATCTTAAAGACCCCAGAAACAAGAAAATGATGATCATGACGATCAGCGTCGCTTCAATGATGGTCTGGATCACTTCATCCAGCGCGACTTGGATGTAGCTTGTCATGTTATACACGGTGCTTTCATGCAGGCCTGTAGGGAAGGCTTTGACAATACCTGGCATGGCTTTTAAAAGATTGGAGACGACACTCAAGGGGTTTGCGCCTGGAGAGCTTGTCACGCCAATGAAAATAGCGGGGTTGCCATTATAATAAACCTCGTGGTCGTAGTCATCTGAGCCGAGCTCGACGCGGGCAATGTCTTGCAGGCGAATCAGATGGCCGTTGAGATTTTTGACAACCAGTTGATTGAATTGCTGCACCGTATGAATGTCAGTGGCAAGATTGACAGGGATATACATCAAGTTAGATTTCAATTGGCCCGCTGTTGCAATTACGTTGTTGCTGGTGAGGGCATTGTTGACATCTTGAGGGGTGATACCCAGCAGTGCCATTTTGGCAGGGTTCAGCCAGACGCGCATGGCGTAGTCTTTTTCGCCCCAGATTTGGATTTGGGAAATACCCCCGACGCTGTTGATTTTGGGGGTGACGACATTCGCCAGGTAAGCTGAGACTTGCTCGGGGGTCATGGTTTTGCTGGTAAAGCCTAAAATAATATCGGGGAGCGTTGCGCCAGTTTCTTTTTGGATGACGGGGGATTTTGCCGCTTGAGGGAGTTGGTCTAAGACAGCATTGACTTTTCCTGTGACTTCCGTCAAAGCCGCATCTGGACTGTAGTTCAGCTCTACATGGACATTCACGGTGCTGACGCCCTGGGCGCTAGTGGCGTCCATATAGTCAATACCATCAGCGCTCCCAATGGATTTTTCAAGCGGCGTGGTGATAAACCCTTTCACGACCTGCGCGCTGGCCCCGGGATAGGCTGTTGTCACGGTGATCACTGTGTTTTCCATTTTGGGGTATTGTCTGAGTGTTAGTTTAAACACAGAGGCTAAGCCCAAGACAAAGATCAAAAGGCTGACCACGGCGGCTAAGACAGGGCGCTTAATGAAGATATCTGTAAATGATTTTTTCATGGTCTGGCTCTTATAAAAAATTGGATCAAAATGAAGGGTTAAGGGGCGGGAACGATGGCCACATGAGCACCATTAAATAGCTTCATTTGGCCTGTGGTGACAACTTCTTCTCCGACCTTTAACCCTTGCAGAATCTGAGTTTTGCCGTTTCGACTGTTACCTACGATCACAGGCTCTTCAGAGGCTGTCAGCTGCCCTGTCTTTTCATCTTTACTGATGACATAAACGCTGTTGCCGTAGAGGGTATAGTTCACTGCGGTTTCAGGGAGCGTCACAATGTCATCGGCTTGAGGCAGTAGCACATCGACTGTGACAAACATGCCTGGAATCAACTGATGCTGAGGGTTGGGGAGTGTGGCTTGAATCGAGAGACTGCGGGTGTCACTGGAGATAGCACTGTCCATGGCGGTTACTTTTCCTGTGAACACCTGGTGTGGATCGGACTCTGAGGTGACTTCAACCGTTTGATTGAGGTGAACCTCAGACAGTTGAGTGCCTGGGATTTCAAAGTTAACATACAGCGGATCTTGGCTTTGTAGGCTTGCGATGTTGGCGCCGGGTTGCAGGTATTGGCCTAAGTTGATTTGGCGAATCCCAATTTTGCCGGTGAAGGGGGCCTCAATGGTCATCTGTTGGAGGGTCGCTTGGAGTTTGGCAACGCTGGCTTGGTCTTGTTCGAGGGTTGCCCGCGCACTGTCCACACTGGATTCAGGTGTTGCGTTTTGTGCTTTCAGATCCAGCTGGCGCTGATAATTCAGCTGAGAGAGCGTGAGGCTGGCTTTGGCGCTGTCCAACTGAGGAACCCAGGTGGAGGTATCCAGCTGAACCAACGGCTGGCCTTGCTTGACTCTTTCATCCGATGTAAACAAGATCGCTGTTACTTGGCCTGCCACTTGGGTTGTCACATCTACGCCATTCACGGCGGCAAGACTCCCCACAGCATGGAGCTTGGGTGTCCAGTTTTGAGCTTCTGCCTTGACCGCTGTCACCGTGGTCGGTGGTTGCGGCTGGGAAAATTTATGGATCATCTTTTGCAGGTGATAGGCCCACACCCCAAAAATACCTCCCAGGACAATCAGCACGGCAATCCCCGTGAGGATAAAGCGTTTGATCAGGGGTTTCTTGCTGGTTTTCTTGCGTGTTGCATTCATACAGATATCCTAATGTCTTGAGGGTGATAGATCAGTGACGGAGTAGAGTAATCTATTTTAAGGCTGTTTGCCAGACTGTTTTCGCAGATGTTTTCGCAGATACGTGGTCTTTCTCTCGTAAGTTTGATAAGATCTCGCCCTGTAAGCTTCGATTTCTCATGATGTTTCTGTTTTTTCAGGAGGCTCTGTATGCCTGATCTGTGCCCGTGTGGTGCTTCGCAAAATTATGAGAGTTGCTGTGGACTTTATATTTCAGGTGCGCTTGAGGCTCCAACGCCTGAGGCTTTGATGCGATCACGATACAGCGCGTTTGCCAAAAGAAAATTTTTATATTTAACACAAACTCAAGCTCAAGAAGCGGCTAAGCGGTTTGATCTTGCGAGCACGCGTCGTGATGCGCCGTTTCTCAAATGGCTGAAGCTTGAGATCTTGAGTACGGAAATTGCCGCGGAGGTTGGATATGTGAAGTTCAGAGCCCATTACTCACTTAAAAGTCGCGTCTTCGTTCTAGAAGAGCATAGCCGGTTTGAAAAAATAGAAGGGCGCTGGTTTTATGTGGGTGTGAGGGGAGGTTCTCAATAATGCGGATGGGTTGTTTTCTCCTACTTCTGTTTCAATTGCAATTCTTTATTGTGAAAATCATATCTCCTGCTTGATTCCACGTTTGAACTGAAACTTTATTATCTCTTAAGGGAAAAATTTTATCATAAGGGCTTATGTCAGAGTTGTTGCAGACGTTGGTTTTTTCTGATTCGACAAATTATTTGAAAAATATTATAAGTATACAAGACGTTTTCAAGTCGAACCATTCTATGTAAAAAATGGCTATCAGCACCCGGGTGAAATCAAAAGCTATCTCTTTCAGCATTCCAAAATTTTTCGGCGTAAGGATTTAAGATAGCGCTTATTCTTAAAATCTCGTTTTTAATGCGATCTCTACCACGCCGTTGGGTTCAAATTGATCCATAAGATGTTTGTACATTTCGGTCCTGTCTGCACTGCTTGCTGTGGGGGACAGTAGTTCGTGCGTATAGATCGCAATATCCTCTACAATCCGTTCACAGCGATAGTAAGCCAAAATTTCAGCATTCACTTCAGTCTGACCATAGCCTTTATAAAAAACTTCCTCTTCATACGGCTGATTCCATACATTACCCACCCCTCCGCCAACAAACATCAGATCGCGTTCTTTTGGAGCTAGAATGGGCTCATCCCAATCGACAATATAAAACGCATTGTCCGCACTGATCAAGACATTCCCAGCGTGAATGTCGCTATGACAAAGTACAAATTCCACAGAATGATGCTGCAACTTGTGAGCGAACTCTTCAGCATGATCGACTAGGCGCTGGATGATTGCCCCATTTTCCTTTAAAAAAGCGAGTAGGCTTAAGGCCATTTCATCAGCAGAAGATTGAGTGCCTATTTCCCGATAAAGCATTTTGATTTGATCTCGCCATTTGGGTGAATAGAGCTCTCGGCGAAGTTTCTGTTGCAACGAGGCTGGCACATTCATTTGATGTATTTGGTGTAATACTTGGCCTAATTTGAACCACTGCTCATCGTTCAGCGTGTGACTAAAGCCATTTTCCCCCTCAACAAAAGGATAGACAATTAAGCTAAAATCAGCTGCTTGCTGAGCCAGTTGGCTGTGGATGGTTTGGATCGGGTAGATGATCTCTTCAATTTTGGCATGATGTAATAGTTCCAAAACCGCCAAATGAATGTCGTTATACACGCCGTACTTTTGCTTCACAAAATAAGCAGAACCGTCTTTTGCAACCACTTTATACACAGATGCATTTGGATCTGCGCCCAAAGGAAGATACAGCAAGGTATCAGCCTCTATATTGTAATGAATTTTTAGGCAATCAGTAATGCTTTTATTTTGGTGATACATTTTTAAAATCCAGATTTTTAAATCCAAAATATGGCATAATACATTTATGCCTCTTTTCATCAACACCATTATGCCACAACTTTGATGACATCCCTACTCTTAGGCCTCTTTACTTTAGGTTTAGGCAATGGCAATTCGTCCGCTGTGACTCGTATCAATTGCGCTAACCAATCACTCTCTTCCCACAAATCCCCGGAAATCAAAAAATACAGCTTTGCACCTGGATAAGGCGGTGCTTTGAGACCAACCCTTCAGCACCATGCGCTTGATAGAGCCTCTGCAAACGCCTCAACTGACGCGTCGATAACCCCAACTGCTCAGCGCCTTCTTTTTGACTTAATACCTTCCCAGTGATTTTATGAATTACCTCTAAATAATCGCATTCCCGCTGACTCATTCCCCATACCCTCTCTGTCATCACTATCTCCACTCTCATTGAAAGCGGACATTTTAACTTTGCGCAAAGCGGACATTACTACTTTGGGTTAACAGACTGTTTTCGCAGATGTTTTCGCAGATACGTGGTCTTTCTCTCGTAAGTTTGATAAGATCTCGCCCTGAATATGAACTGTTCCTCTCGTGCAACTCACGTGAGCTCTTTTGCTTGATGGGGGAATTTTTTGATTAACCACGCAAGCACCATAAGCTGGTCATCTATTTTGGCACGCCGAATCTCAATAAGAAGCTTTTTTTGATCGGGCCGCATGGGTGAAATATTTGCTAATCCTTCATTACACAAAGAGCAGATTGCCTTGAGATTTGAATAGTCATCAGTACCCCCCTTTGATTTATCGACAATATGGCCAATATGAAGTCGCGTTTTACGCCCGCCTCCCGTTGGATGAGACTCGCCTGCGACGGCACCACACATTTGACAAGTGAAGCCATTGCGATCAAGAACATACGCTCTCGTTTCCTTTGACATATTGCGATCAAACGCAGGCTGTTGTTTGGAAGTTTCCAAAAGGTACTGGCCAGGTTTTAAATCTCCACGGTCATTGTGTGAAAGGATGGCATAGCCCTCCTGATCTCGAAGCTCCCTGACTCTTCGAGCCCATTCACTCACATTTCCGCTGATTTCCCGTAGCTCATCTGATTCAAGCACACGTCCTATATTCGCCAAAAAATATGCGCGCAATTTTACCCTGGAACCGTTCCCAAGCTTTGCCATCAAAAATTCTCCGATAAAAGTTTATAAATCTTTTCACCTATCGTTTTAGCAACAGGCGGAGGAAATGCATTTCCAATCTGCCGATAAACTGCCGTTTTTTTTCCTGAAAATTCCCAGGTGTCAGGAAACCCCTGTATTCTAGCGGTCATTTTTGTAGTCAGTCTTGGCATCCCTTCAAAGTGCACATCTGGAGGTTCGTTTGCTAATCCCCTGCCATCTACATTCAGGGCTGCCCATGCCTTTTTAGCGCGTGTTGGTCCAAGATCTGGCCCGCCATGTTTTTTTGACCCGCCAACAAGAGTGGGTGCAATTGCATTCGCACTCTTAGCCCAAATGTTTGCATCTGACCAACCGTTTTTACCCATTAGGTCACGCAAAGTATCTCCAACAGAGTGTGGCTCAACATAATCAGCCTCGCTAGGCCATGCAAAATGCCGCCATAAATTTTTTCGAGTTGCAACCAAAATAGCCCTTGGACGCAACTGTGGCACACCAAAATCTGAAGCATTAAAAAGCTGCCATTCACCGTAATATCCTAGCTTTTCGAGTGAGTCCATGAGCGCTTTTCTGTAATGAGCAAAACAGGCATCAAGAAGCCCTTTTACATTTTCAAGCATAACAACTTGTGGTCGACATTCCTTTACAAGACGCAACGCCTCGGGGAAAAGATCGCGCTCATCATTCGAGCCCAATTGCTTGCCTGCCTTACTGAAGGGCGGACATGGGACGCCACCTGCTAACAAATCAATGCCATCGTATGGTTTAGCATTGAAACCTCTTAAATCACCATTGACCACATTCCAGTGCGCCCGATTACATTTTAATGTTTGACAGGCAATATCTTCAAGCTCAACCAGAGCTTCATGATTGAATCCAGCTTGCTCAAGCCCTAGCGCTTGTCCACCTCCCCCAGCACAAATTTCCACAGAACTCAGCATTTTCAAAATACCGCCTCCTTTTCTGATTTCTAAATAAATTATACCCAAACTGAACGCTCAGCTCAATGTGGCATGCATCTATTAAAAATTATTGTGTTTAGATTTAAGTGACGGATTATAATGGCTCCCCGAGTTGGACTCGAACCAACGACCCAATGATTAACAGTCATTTGCTCTACCGGCTGAGCTATCGGGGAGTAGAGGTCTGGCATTATAGAGAGTTGGAATGGGAATTCAAGGGGGGCATGTAAAAAATCAGAATTTTTTAGAGGAGGGTGAGATTGCAATTTGGGACAAAGTCTGTAGAATTAGGCCCTGTGTCGGCGTAGCTCAGTCGGTAGAGCAACTGATTCGTAATCAGTAGGTCGCCCGTTCGATTCGGGCTGTCGGCACCAGTTCAATCAGTGACTTATTTCCCATAGAGGTTGTCGTGGAGTAGCTCTGGGGTAATATTTTAAGGCTCTATGTTGTTTTGAGTGGGTCAACTGCATTTTTCTTTATTTAAATACAACATAACTAAAGGCAAGAGTGGGTGTGTTGAAAGCCATATTTGCATTGCCAAGGTCGGCGTTTTTATGTCATAATGCGCGAGGTAGGGGTAGGTGGGTAAGCGTTAACTTGAGTAAATGAGGTCATGATGACATCTAGAGCCCTGACAGAGATTCAAAAGCGCCGCACGTTTGCCATCATCTCGCATCCAGATGCGGGTAAAACCACCCTCACGGAAAAGTTATTGCTGTATGGTGGTTTGATTCAATTGGCGGGGACGGTCAAGGCCCGTAAGTCTTCGCGCCATGCAACCTCAGATTGGATGGAGATGGAGAAGCAACGGGGGATCTCGATTACGACCTCTGTGATGCAGTTTCCCTATTTAGATCGTATGGTCAATTTGTTAGATACTCCTGGCCATGAGGACTTCTCGGAGGACACCTATCGAACCCTCACCGCAGTGGATTCCGCGCTGATGGTCATCGATGCGGCCAAAGGGGTAGAGACCCGCACCATTAAGCTGATGGAGGTCTGTCGGCTGCGAGATACGCCCATTGTGAGTTTTGTCAATAAAATGGATCGTGAGATTCGAGACCCCATGGAGTTGCTCGATGAGATCGAAGCGGTGTTGAAAATCCGCTGTGCACCCATCACCTGGCCTATTGGGTCTGGCAAGCAGTTTCGAGGGATCTATCATCTGGCTCGGGATGTGACGATTCTCTACGAATCTGGCCATGGCCATCATATTCACCGCTATCGGGAAATTGCTGGACTGATGAGTGATGAGCTCACGCACGCGCTGGGCGTAGATGAAGCCCAAGAATTAAGAGAAGCCCTTGAGTTGGTGCAAGGAGCCAGTCATGAATTTCATTTAGAAGATTTTTTGAAAGGCCAGCTCACCCCTGTGTTTTTTGGGACAGCGCTTGCTAATTTTGGTGTTAAAGAGATGCTAGACAGCTTTGTGACATTCGCCCCTTCGCCCTTACCCAGGCAGACACAAAAACGTGAAGTGCAGGCCACAGAGTCTGAGTTTACAGGGTTTGTCTTTAAGATCCAAGCCAATATGGATCCGCAACATCGAGATCGTGTGGCGTTTATGCGCATCTGCTCGGGCCAGTATACCCAGCAGATGAAGATGTTTCATGTCAGATTAGGGAAAACCGTGCAAGTTTCCAATGCACTGACTTTTATGGCAGGTGAGCGAACCCAGGTGGAAGAAGGCTTTGCGGGGGATATCATTGGGCTTCATAACCACGGGACGATCCAGATTGGAGATACGTTTACAACAGGCGAGTCTCTCACGTTCGCAGGGATCCCCTATTTTGCTCCTGAGTTGTTTCGCCGTGTGCGCTTGAAAGACCCGTTGAAAATGAAAGCCCTGCAAAAAGGGCTGCTTCAGCTTTCTGAAGAGGGTGCAACCCAAGTGTTTCGGCCTCTGAACAGCAATGATCTGATTCTCGGGGCGGTAGGGATTCTTCAGTTTGATGTGGTCGCACAACGCTTGCAAGATGAGTATAGTGCTGAGTGTGTCTATGAAGCCATTCATGTTGTTACAGCGCGTTGGGTGATGGGCACACCTGCTGAGATTGACAAACTCAAAGCCCGCGCTGGAGAATACCTGGCGCTGGATGCAGGGGATTGCTTAACGTATCTTGCGCCCTCCAACGTCAATCTCCAGCTGATTAAAGAGCGTTGCCCAGGCATTCGGTTTCTTGAGACTCGAGAACACGGGCAGCGGGGCCGTTAAATACCAAAGGTGACTCTATGCGTGTGATGACCTTCCAAGCGTTGATCTTAACCCTCCAGCAATATTGGGCTGAGCAGGGGTGCGTGATCCTTCAGCCTTATGATATGGAAGTCGGCGCGGGGACGTTTCATCCGGCGTCGTTCTTAAGAGCCATTGGCCCTGAGCCTTGGCATGCAGCATACGTTCAGCCTTCCCGAAGGCCCAAAGATGGTCGTTATGGGGAGAATCCTAACAGAACGCAACACTATTACCAGTTTCAAGTGGTACTCAAACCCTCTCCTCCCGATATTCAAGAATTATATTTAGGGTCTCTGAAAGCGTTAGGTTTTGATTTATTAAAAAATGATATTCGC
>JAHFRR010000049.1 GCA_023266165.1 Thiotrichales bacterium | reverse complement strand
ATCATCGTCTAGTACGTGCTCGCGTCGCGCAGGCATCTCAGGGGAAATCCCTGCTCAATCTCTTTGCCTATACCGGTACCGTGAGCGTGCTTGCCGCTCTGAACCAAGCCAAATCGATTGTCAGCGTAGATCTCTCCAACACGTATCTGAACTGGTGCCACGGCAATTTTGTCTTAAATCAACTCCAACACTTCCCGCACGAACTGATTCAAGCAGATTGCTTAGAATGGATTGGCCAGGATACCCGACGCTTTGATGTTATTTTTTTAAATCCACCTGCGTTTTCCAACTCTAAACGGATGGAGGGTACTTGGGATGTCGCCCGTGATCATGTGGATTTAATTTTAAAAACGACGAAACTACTCACCTCACAGGGAGTTTTATTTTTTTCTTGCAATCTCAAAAATTTCAAACTCGATCTCGAAAAGCTAGAGACCCTGGAGATTCAAGCCATCTCTCACGCAACCCTTGCACTGGATTTTGCACGTGATGAGAATCGACATCATGTATTTGAGATACGCGTTAAGCGATCGACTTAAAAAACCGAATCAGCGCTTGGGTACAGGCTTCGGGCTTTTCACGTTGAATCATGTGCCCACACTGATCCAAGAGCTTCAATGTGCTATCGGGTAGGATCTGGTTGAGCGCAACTTGATGCGTTGGAGGTGACAACAAATCCTCAGCGCCACCCAATACCAGCATGGGCTGCATTATGCGAGATGCTTGAGCCGAGTAATCAAAAACACCCAACGCATGCACTTGCCCTTGATAACCTGCAGGGCTTTGTGGATGGGGGTTGTGACGGATACGCTGGATCTCTGCATTGACTTTCTCAGGGTTTCTCAGAAACTCACTGCCAAAAATCCACGGGAAGATCACCTCTAACAATAGCTCTAGACTCAATCCTGCCATCATCAGCTTGGTGGATGTCACAAACTGCATTTGAGCGGTTTTCGCAAAAGCAAGCGAAGACCCCATGATCGCACCCGCTCTGACTTTTTCAGGGAAGTGTACCGCCAACGCCTGTAAGATCTGACCACCCATAGAGTGGCCTGCAACAAATGCAGAGGGGATGTGTAGATGTTCCATCAGAGCCGCAACATCTTGCGCCATCAGCTCAGCCGTATAAGGCTCATGGGGTTGAGAAGATTGTCCAGAGCCTCGATTGTCAAATATGGTCACTTTAAAATACTCGGACAATGGCCCTAAAATCTGAAACCACGTGGTGTGATGGGATGACAATCCCGTGATCAACACCAGGTCATCCCCCTGACCGTGTTGTTCGTAATAGAGGTGAATACCGTTGACTTTTGCAATAGGCATGAGAGACTCCTCGCTCCGTAAAGTAAACAAGGGAGAGTATGATGCAAAACCGCTGCTTTGGCAATAAACCCCATCAAAGCCTATATGCTCAGTATCATGATCAAGAGTGGGGAGTGCCCTCGTATGATGATCGGCATTTGTTTGAGATGCTGATTTTAGAAGGCGCGCAAGCGGGGCTAAGCTGGGAGACCATCTTGAAAAGACGAGAGGGCTATCGACAGGCTTTCCATCAATTTGACCCTGTCAAAGTTGCTGCTATGACAGATCAGGATCTCGAAGCACTTCGTGATAATCCAGCTATTATTCGCAATCGCTTGAAAATTTACAGCGCACGTCAAAATGCAAAAGTCTTTCTGACACTCCAAGCGGAGTTTGGATCCTTCGAGAGATATCTGTGGCGATTTGTCAACAACACACCTCTCCAGAACCATTGGAAAAGCCTTTCAGACGTGCCCATCACAACATCCGAAAGCGATGCGCTTTCCCAAGATCTTAAAAAACGCGGCATGACGTTTGTAGGCTCAACGATTGTCTATGCGTTCATGCAAGCGGTCGGCATGGTCAATGATCATTGGGTGGGGTGTGGAGGGTATGGGGGTTGATGTTCACATATCTCTTGAGCCAGCCAATGCTTTCAAGTCTTACACTCTAGTGAATTCGACACTATTGATCTAATCAAGATGTCCCATCCCTGCAAGAACAGCGTAGAGCGTTTTAAAAGGCAATAACAAGGAAAGTGGAGATTCAACACAGGGTACTGCACCATAACTGGCATACCATGCAGCAACCCGCTCATTCTTTGCGTCAATCAAAAGCGCAACACCACCAGCCTGTGCTGCGACCAGCAGGCAGCGACGACCTGCTGTTAACAGTAACTGCCCACCCAGGCCCTGCCCTTGAAAAGCAGAAGCTACAGCCAGCCGCCCTAATCTAAACACAGGGACTTCATGACGTGCCAACCCGTGCCTAACAGTCTCTGGTGTGAATTCATACGCAATAGATGCAGGGCTCAGACTGTAAAACCCAAGCACCTTGCTGAGATCGGCATCAGCAATTGCAAGAAAAGTCTTAGCACCTCCTCGTTCATGACTCTTACGAGCATGAAGCTGCAGAAACGCATTTAATGCCTTATCACCACAATCAAAAGTATCACGATTATGTCGCTGTGAGATAGGCTCTTCGTGCCAAGCAGGTAAAGTCATACTGTACGCTTTGGCAAGGCTAAGGCTGCTGCTAATAGCTTTTTATTTGGCACAGGTGGATTCTCTAAAAGATCCAGAACTTGCAAACTACCTCGTTCCGTCAGTTGAATCCGTTCATGATGCTCAATGACATCATAAGCGTGCTCAATTGCGATACGAATCACAAACTCAGTCAAGTTTGTCTGCTGTAACGCTGCGGCACGCAGCAATAAGGATTTGTCTTGATACGCAATGCGCAAAGACATCCGATTATTACCTTCTGAAGAGGCTAAGGGCATCACATGAGACATCATTCAAATACTCGCCAATTTGTACATACTCAAAGTGTACACAAATCCTGACAGGAGTGCAAGTGAAAAATACATTAAATGACAATGCCCCTGGGGGGATTTGCTGAATCCTCAAAAATTCTGTACACTGGCCCATTCCCCTAACGCGAGGTTTTTAGCATGACGCTCTCTTTGAAAGTTGAACCCAAGATCAAAGGCTTTATTTGCACGACGGCGCACCCCTTGGGTTGCAAGGCTTCTGTTGAACGGCAAATCCGATTTGTCCAATCTCACCCCTCTTTTCAAGGTCCTCAACGTGTGTTGGTCATTGGCGCTTCGACTGGCTATGGTTTGGCTTCACGCATTGCTCTGGCATTTGGTGCGCATGCATCTACGATAGGGGTTTCATTTGAGCGCCCTGCCTCTGACAAGCGTACGGCCTCTGCGGGATGGTATAACACCGTGGCCTTTGAAAAAGCGGCGGCACAGTCTGGTTTGAAGGCTCACAGCATCAATGGCGATGCGTTTTCAGAGGGCATTAAAGCCCAGACCATTCAAGCCATCCAAGACATCATGGGGCAAGTGGATTGCGTGATTTACAGCTTAGCTTCTCCCAGGCGCACAGATCCTCAAACGGGGGAAGTCTATCAATCAACGTTGAAGCCTATTGGCGAAGTTTATCATAGCACAACCATTGACACCCAAAATGGGGAATTGAAACCCGTCAGCATGGATCCTGCCACCGAAGAGGACATCCGGCAAACCGTTGCTGTGATGGGCGGAGATGACTGGGCGTTGTGGATCGAGCATCTGATGAAAGCGGGCGTGTTAGCGAAAGGCGCACTGACGATGGCATATTCGTATATTGGCCCTGAGCTGACCTTCCCTATTTACAAAAATGGCACAATTGGTCGAGCCAAAGACCATCTGCTGGCAACCGCACGTAAACTTTCCCAGACGATGGCCCCTTTGCAAGGTCGTGCTTTGATTTCTGTGAATAAAGCACTGGTCACACAAGCGAGCTCTGCCATCCCTGTGGTGCCTCTGTATATCTCGATGCTGTATAAAATCATGAAGCAGAAGGGTTTGCACGAAGGGTGTATCGAACAGATGTATCGCTTGTTTGCACAAAAACTTCAGCACTTTGAGGTAGACCCTGAAGGTCGTGTGCGCTTGGATGATTGGGAAATGCGAGCGGATGTCCAATCTGAGATTAACCAACGTTGGCCTACAGTCACTGCAGAGAATGTTCTCGGGTTGATTGATTTAGTAGGGTACCGCACAGATTTCTTAAATCTATTTGGATTTGGCGTTGAAGGGGTGGACTATACCCCTGAAGTTCAAGTGGATCTGGAGATTCCCTCCATTCCCCCGCTTGTAGATCATTGTGAATAGAGTATCAATAGCATGGGGTCGCTGACGTACTTATTTTATGACATTGAGTCTTCGGGCTTAAGTAAGCCATTTGATCAAGTCATGCAGTTCGCGGCGATTCGAACCGATGAGAACCTCAATGAACTGGAGCGTCATGAGATTTTTGTGCGGCTGAACCCTGATGTCATTCCCTCGCCGTATGCGTGCATCACACATCGTATCCGCCCAGAGCAATGTGAGGCAGGGCTCTCTGAAGATCAGGCGCTTTTTAAAATTCATGCCCTGCTGAATACGCCCGGAACGGTAAGTCTTGGTTATAACACCCTGTCTTTTGATGATGAGTTTTTAAGATTTTCATTTTATAGAAATCTGCTCTCGCCCTATACCCATCAATGGGCAAACCAGTGTGGCCGCATGGATTTATACCCCATGCTACTGCTCTATTACCTTTACCAGCCTGAAGCTCTCAAATGGCCCATGATCGATGGCCGTCCGTCGATGAAGCTTGAAAACATTGGTCTAGAGAATGGTTTTTTACAAGGCCCTGCGCACCATGCCATGGTGGATGTTGAGGCGACCATTGCGTTAGCTAAAATCTTAAAGCACTCAAAAACCCGATGGGACTATTTACTAGGGTGCTTTCAAAAAAAGACGGATCAGGCACGTTTAGACAAACTTCCCTCTGTGACGTTGAACCACTGCGACTATTTGCAAGGGCTCTATATTTTGCCAAGACTTGGAAATCGTATTTTATTTCAAGCGCCTGTGATGCATTTAGGGATTCATCGACATTATAAGAATCAAACCGTCTGGTTGAGACTGGACTTGCCTGAGTTGCGGGCCACAGACCCTGCCCATCCTGAAAAAACCACGTGGGCTTTGAATAAAAAACTGGGAGAGCCTGGTGTCATACTGCCCCTGCAGGATCGCTTTATCCGGCATCTTCAGGCAGATAGGGTGTCAGAAGTCTCAAAAAACCTGGACTATTTAGCGCAGCACCCTGAGATTCTCACAGCGCTGCGCGAATATTATCTTGAGCATCAGTATCCTGTGCACCCCGAGACAGATGTTGAAGCGGGGCTGTATCAAGCCGCGTTTTGGACACCTCAGGAAACTCGGCTGTGCCAGCAGTTCCATCAAGCCCAGAGCTCTGCTCAGAAATATCAGGTCATGCATCAGATACGCAATCCAAACTTAAAAATGCTGGCTTTGCGATTGCTGGCTCGGCATTACCCAGAAGTTTTAAACGCTGAAGAGCAGGCCTTGTTTGCAGCCTATCGCGCTCGTACAGCTATTTTTGATTTTAAAGGCGAACTGAAACGCACGCACGCGATCGCCCTTCATGAGCTTAAAATGCTCCCCACCGAACGGGTGTTAGATGCTGAGCAAAACGCGTTGCTGACTGACTGGGGGCCGAAAGTCTGGGATGCCTCTACAAATACACCACTTCCCTCACCAATTCTATAGCATAGGCCGTGCGCACGCGGGTTTGGATCATTTCGATCAACGCTTTGACATAAGAGGCTTGAGCGGCGTCTGTGTTAATAATAAAGTTAGCATGTTTAGGAGAGACTTCCGCATCGCCCTGTCGATAACCCTTCAAGCCTAAGCTTTCAATCAACCGTGCTGCGTAATCTCCAGGAGGGTTACGAAACACAGAGCCACAGGAAGGCTCACCTGTGGGCTGGGTTTCTTTGCGTTTATCCAAGAGGGCTCTGATGTCCTTCAAGCTTTGTTCGCCATCCCCTGGAGTGAATTGAAACGTGGCCTCGATAAACCATTCATCTTGCGCCAAACCCTCACAGTGTCGATAGGCATAGTGGAACGTATCCGCATGGCGTGTTTTGATGTTTCCAGATCGATCAATCGTCTTGACAGAGGCCACTCGGGGCCAGGTTTCTCCACCAAAGGCGCCTGCATTCATAAACAATGCACCACCTACCGTGCCAGGAATCCCTGCGAGAAACTCTCCTTTCACTAAATTATTTTTTGCCGCAAATCGAGCGACTTGAGCGCAGCTCGCGCCAGCCCCTACGCACACCTGAGTTTGATTCACAATCCCCATATCAGAGAAAGCCCCTTGTGTGATCACAACTGTCGCATCCAATCCCTCATCTGGAACCAAAACGTTACTGCCCAAGCCTAGAAAAATTATTTTTGATGTTTGAAGCGCTGGCGCGTGTTGCGAATCTCTCAAAAATTGCTGTAAAGCAGGTAACGATGTCGGCCAAAAAAATCGCTTGGCAGGGCCTCCGATTTGCCAATAGGTAAAAGGCGCCAGAGGGATATCTGACAGGCAGGTATCTCGAGCCAATTCTCTCTTCACACTCATCTGTGCGCTCCCTTTTTAAAACTTTGATATAATTTTTCAGACATCTTCCCAATATCCCCCGCACCCAGCATCATCAAGACATCATGAGGCTGTAACACTTGTGAGAGCAAAGGCTCTAAGGCTTGCCAATCTTGGGCATACAGCACAGGGAGCTTAAGCTTTTGAAAGCCTTTGACCAACGTCTGGCCATCAATCCCTAAAATAGGGGCCTCACTGGCGGCATAGATACCCATGACGATACACAGATCCGCTGTTTTTAACACCTGGACAAACTCCTGCGCCAAATCTCGCGTACGCGTGTAGCGATGAGGCTGGAACACCACAACCTGGCGCCTCTCAGGGTAGCGCTCTCTAAAACCTGCCATCACCGACTCCAGCTCTTTGGGATGGTGGGCATAGTCGTCAATCATCAAGAGCTTGCCTACAGAGGGCCAGATCAGGTCATAACTATTAGCTCGCCTATAAACCCCTTGAAACCCTGACAGATCCAAGTGTTGCAAAGAGAGCCCGCAAGCATCCATCATGGCAATCGCCAGAGCAATATTATAGGCACTATAGCGTCCTGCCATGTTGGATCGGATGGGTACAGCGGTGTGATGAGGGCCTGTCAACGTAAATGCAATGCCTACCTGATCAGATCTCTGGTCTGATCTCAGGGATTTAAAATCTTGAATCTGCCAGTCAGCGCCTTCTGCAAAACCGACCGTGATGACAGATCGTTTTAATCTGACGCGCGCCAGTACCTGCTGTGAGAACCGATCATCGCTGCACATGACCAGATGTCCCGTGGCAGGGGTTTGAGAGGCGAATTGATCAAAGCTATCGAGGAATTTATCTGCGCTATGCCCGTAGGTGTCCATATGATCAAAGTCAATATTGGTGATCAGGGTATGCTGAGGATGAAGCTTTAAGAACGAGGCATCACTTTCATCCGCCTCCGCCACGCAAAACCGCCCTGATCCAACGTGAGCATTGGCACCTGTTTCTAACAGCGTTCCGCCATTGATCATGGTGACAGATTCCCCTGCTTGTCGAAACAAATAACCCAACAAGGCTGTTGTGGTTGTTTTACCATGCGCGCCACACACAGCGATGCTTTCATAGCTTTGCATCAAAGCACCCAACAAATCGGATCGGTGCCAAATTTTGAGGCCCCGTGCGTGCGCAGCTAAAAGCTCAGGATTATGATCTGAGATCGCAGACGAGACAATAATAATCTCTGCGTGTCCTATATGAGAGGCTTGATGTCCTATAAAAATTTGACAGCCCAGCTGCTCTAAACGCGTGGTCACAGGGGATCTCATGACATCAGAGCCAGATACTTTCGCCCCTTGTGCACACGCGATTTCAGCCAAGCTGGACATGCCCGCTCCACCAATCCCTATAAAATGCAAATGCTTTCCAGAAAACAGTCCCATAAGTATTGCTCTTCTCTCTTTTATTTTCAATTATTTTATTTTTATATTTTCACAAATTTCACAGATCCGCATCACAGCATCTTGAGGCCTGATTTTCCGTAAAGCCTGGTGCATGGACTCCCATTGCGAGGGGGTTTCCAGCAAGGGTGTCAGGGCTTCTACGAGACTTTCAAGAGAAAGATCAGCCTCGCGAATCAAGAGCGCTGCGCCCTGATCTACCAAGGCTTTGGCATTGAAATACTGATGATCATCCACAGCCTTGGGATAAGGGATAAAAATCGCAGGGACACCCACCGCTAACACCTCTGCCACAGTCATCGCGCCCGATCTTGCAATCACACAGTCAGCGAACTCATAGGCCTTGGGCATGTTGTCAATAAAGGGCTCAATAACATCTGGGCTCACCCCTGCAGCAGAATACAGGGTGTCGGTTTCGGCAAATAAAGTCTCTCCTGTCTGATGCCATATCTGTACACGATCCCCCAATCGTTTTTTGAGTAAAGGGATATGCCGATTGATCGTGCGTGCACCCAAGCTTCCCCCTAAAACCAGGATTTTAAAGGGCTGATGTAAGGGAACCAGAGATTTGGAAGAGATTTGTGAAATCTCAGCGCGCACTGGGTTTCCCACGCAGATCCCATGAGGCAGGGTGTCGGGGTAAGCCGTCAAGACTTGGCTAGCAATCTTGGCAAGCCAGCGATTGGTGAGCCCTGCGAGTGCGTTTTGCTCGTGTACGATCAAGGGTGTACGCGTGAGCCAGGCGGCAATCCCTGCAGGGCCTGCAGTAAAACCTCCCATCCCTAAAACCACATCAGGGCGCCTAGACTGGATCAAGCCTAGCATCTTAAAAAGAGACGCCAACGCTCGACCCAGACTTTTGAGCTGATTCAAGCCTTTACGGTTGCGCAAAGACTGCAGCGAAAACCCAATAAACTCAAACCCTCGAGCAGGGACAACTCGCGCTTCAATTTTATCTAAAGCACCGACCCAAATCACTGTCCAACCCTTTAAGCGCAGCGCCTCTGCAATGGCAAGCGCGGGATAGAGATGCCCCCCCGTGCCTCCTGCTGAAATCAAAATCGTATGTTTCATGAGAGCTTTAACCTCGCCGCTTGGTTTTGAAGATCAATGCGCA
>JAHFRR010000048.1 GCA_023266165.1 Thiotrichales bacterium | reverse complement strand
ATTCCCCTTTTTGCTTCTGAAGGCTTTTTCAAACTGCACCCTCCACCCTAGCCCTCCTCCGCAAGGGGCGAGGGGATAAGAAATGCCATGCGAAAGTTACTTGCTTTCTTGCATTACCCACTCAAAACGACATAGACCCTTAAAAATTATGTGAAAAGACATAAGTTATGGTTCTCAACATAATTCAACATAATTGGATGCAGAAGCATAAAAAATTAGAAAATTGATTTGAATTACATGCCATAATCCGTTAGAATCTCCCCTGATCTTTATCACCCAAACAGGAGTTATAGCTCATGACGAAAGCTTCACAGCGCCAATCATTTTTTATTTTGTTGGTGACTTCGCTTTTCTTTTTCTATGAATTTGGTTTGAACAATATTTTTGATGTGCTCGAGCAGCCCATTGCCAATGCCTACCACCTGGGGGCGACGGAAATGGGGTTTTTGGCGAGTTTGTATCTCTATGCTAATTTACTGTTTCTGATTCCGGCAGGCGCCTTACTAGATAGGTTCTCGCCGCGTTGGTTGATCACCAGTGCCATGGCCGTGTGCTCGACAGGTGTTTTGCTGGTGCCTGTTGCCCATCAGCTCTATGTGTTGGCATTGGCAAGATTTTTGATGGGCATAGGCGGTGGATTTTGCTTTGTGGGCTGTATGCGCATTGCCGTTAATTGGTTTGAGCTCAAGCATTTGGCAGCAGCGTCTGGCTTTATCGTGACGATGGGGATGCTGGGTGGATTCTTGGTGCAGTCGCCTTTTGCCTGGCTGATTGGCCAAGTGGGCTGGAAAATGGGATTATTTGTCGTTGCGTTGGTTGGCTATGCGATCATGCTGTTGATTGCCCTGTGGGTGCGAGATTGCCCTCAGGATGAGCTTGTGGCATTTCAAGCCCAGCGATCTCAGCTACGCCATCACTCCTTGATTGCGAGCCTGCGCTCGACCTTTTCTAAAGTGCAGAACTGGGCATGTGCCATTTATGGCGGATGCATGAATATCCCCTTGGCCATTCTCGGGGCCGTTTGGGGGGTGCCATATCTGACCAACGTCTATGGTATCAAGCCTTTAGAGGCTGCTTTGATCACAGGGATGCTCTTTATTGGCACGTTGATTGGCTCACCGATTGTAGGGTTGATTTCAGATGCTCTCGGGCGTCGGAAGATTGTGATGCAGACAGGGTGTGTGGTCTCGATTGTCTTGAGCCTGATCGTGATTCACTTAGCGCACCCCAGTAGTACCTTGCTCTTGATTTTGTATCTGGTTTTGGGCTTTACCACCAGTACTCAAGTCATCAGCTACCCAACGGTTGCTGAAAGCAACCCTTCTAACGTCGCAGGTGCGGCGATCAGCATTATCTCGCTTTTGATGGTGCTGGGGGGCATTGTAGGGCAGCCGTTGTATGGCTGGCTGATCTCTCGTGATTGGAAGGGCCAATTGCTGCATGGCACACCGGTATATACCGCTCAGCAGTATCACCATGCCATTTATGTGGTACCGGTGATCTTCTTGATTGGTTTGGGGATGACTTTCTTAATTCGAGAGACTCACTGTCGTCGAGATTGAGCTTTAGATTGAGTATTGGGAGCCTCTGGTTTTTTGGGGGCTCCAGGCTTTTTTCGGGTCTCTTTCTGACGCAGCCAGTCATCGTATCCGCCGATATACTCATACACCTGGCCATTGCCCTCAAAGGCAATCGTGCTGGTGACAACGTTATTTAAAAAGGCCCGATCGTGGCTGACGACAATCAGCGTCCCTGTGTAGTCAATCAAAAGCTCTTCTAGGAGATCTAAAGTCTCAGCGTCCAGATCATTGGTAGGTTCATCCATGATGATGACGTTACTGGGTTTGGCAAACAGCTTGGCGAGTAATAATCGATTGCGCTCGCCTCCAGACAGCACCTTGACAGGGCCGCGCGCACGATCAGGCGTAAATAAAAAATCCTGTAAATATCCAATGATATGTTTCTTTTCGCCGTTAATCTCAATGGTGGTAGAGCCTTCCATCACGTTATCTGCAACGGATTGATTGGGGTCTAAGAGTTCACGCAGTTGGTCGAAATAGGCGATTTGAAGATTATGCCCCAAACGCACTGTCCCCAATTGCAGAGGGAGCTTCCCCAGTAAGAGATTCAATAACGTCGATTTACCGCAACCATTGGGCCCGATGATGCCAATCTTATCCCCGCGATGCAAAGTCACTGAAAAGTCTTTTATCAACGAACGCCCATCAGGCAGTTGATAGGACAGGTGTTTAGCCTCAACGACCAGCTGCCCTGATCGATCGCCCATAGAAATATTGAGGGAGACGTTGCCCATCAGCTCGCGACGTTGGCTGCGTTCTTCACGCAGGCGTTCGAGGGCACGCACGCGGCCTTCATTGCGGGTGCGTCGCGCTTTGATGCCCTGGCGAATCCAAATTTCTTCCTGCGCCAATTTTTTATCAAAAATCGCGTTATGCTTACCCTCTGTTTCAAGCATTTCTTGCTTGCGAGCCAGATAGGTAGGGTAATCCCCAGGGAAGCTTGTTAAGATCCCGCGATCCAGCTCAATGATCCGTGTTGCCAGTTTCTGTAACAACGCCCGATCATGGGTGATAAAGAGTAGGGCACCTGGATAATCCAGCAAAAACTTTTCAAGCCATAAAATCGATTCGATGTCCAAATGGTTGGTGGGCTCATCCAGTAATAACAAATCGGGGTCTTGAACCAAGGCGCGGCCGAGTAGAACACGGCGCTTCATGCCGCCTGACAGTGAGCCAAAATCCGCAGTGCCATCGAGCTCTAACAAGGAGAGCGTTTTCTCGATTTTAGCCTGTAGGCTCCAGTCGACATGCAGTTGGTGTAATTGATCTTGCTCAGCCTCGGTCAGCTCGTGCAATCGCATCATTTGATTGAGGTACTGTGTCAAGAGTTTGCCAGGAGCTCCAAGGCCTTCTGCAATCACATCAAAGATACTGCCTTGGGTTTCTCGCGGAACTTCTTGCTCCAAACGGGCGACATGGACTTTGGATTGATAGATCAGTTCACCGCTGTCAGGCAGAATCTCCTGGTGAATCAAGCGCATCAGGGTAGACTTTCCCATGCCATTACGGCCAATCAGGGCAATACGCTCGCGCGGCTCGATACTCAAATCCACCTGATCCAGGAGGCGTGCATTGGTTTGGGTTAAGCAAATCGCTCTAAGGGTCACGAGTGGCAAGGGGTTATCTTCCTGTTGATTGAAGGGAGGTATCATAACATAAAAAAGCCCTGCAAGCAGGGCTTTTAAATGATGACTTATTTAAGAGGGCTATTACTGAGGAATAGCCATGATGGTAAAGCTACCGGAGTAAGCACCAGCAGGAGGGTTTTGTCCACCGTTTAAGCCCACGATGAAGGAGCCTGGGTTAGCGGTACACGCAGCTGACGTCAATACGGTCGCAGGAAATGATGCAGAGGCATCCATCGCAGATCCGTTCACTGCAAAGTTGACAGGCACCGAAGTTCCCGTTGCGCCACAGCTGGTAGCTTTAAAGCCGATCCCCATAATCCCCGCAGTTCCACTTGTTTTTGAAATAGAAGGAACACCCGATACGATTGAGGCATTGGAGCCAGGTGTTACTTGCAGTAAAACAGTATCAGAAGCATTGGTGTCTGTTACAGACATAGCAATGGTTTGTGCGTTTGCGGAAGCGAGATTATAATTGCCTGAGGCGATGTTAGCATCAGTTAAGTCTGTTGGGAAAGCCAGGTTGCCAGAGTTGCCCAAAGAAACTGTTGTTGTGGAGACCACTGTTGCAGTCACAACAGCTATCGCAGTACCGTTCGCGGCGAACGCTGCACCGAGTAAGAAAGCCGAGCTGACTGCCACGGCAGCCAATTTTTTCGAGATAATAGCCATGAATAGGTCTCCTTTATTCCAATCAAAACACCGTACGTTTGACACGTTTCGCTATTCTAATCAACTTTTCACCGATGTCAATACAGCAATTGAAAAATAGTTAAAAATTTTCAAGAAGTAATAGTTTTACTGTCAGAACACGCTGTGAAATCCGGTGCGCGGTCAGGTGCTGGAGATTTTGATACGCTTCCTGTAGAATGCCCTTCGAAGTTTTAGTACACCAGGGATTAAGGGGCATTATGTCAAACCCATCGCATCAAATCAGCTCCGGAAAAATTGGATTCGTGAGTCTGGGCTGCCCCAAAGCCCTGGTGGACTCCGAGCGCATCTTGACAGAGCTGAAGGCAAAAAGTTATGAGATTGTCCCAAGCTATCAGGACGCAGACCTGGTGGTGATCAACACCTGTGGCTTTATTGAAAGTGCGATTGAAGAGTCTCTGGATGCCATTGGTGAGGCGATGGCAGAAAACGGTAAGGTGCTGGTGACGGGGTGTTTGGGTAAAAATCCTGAAAAGATCCTCGCACGCTACCCCAATGTGCTGTCTATCACAGGCCCTCAGCAGTATGAATCCGTGATGAATGTGGTGAAAGCGCATCTGCCACCGGTTGAAAATCCGTTTTTCAGTTTGGTGCCTCCGCAAGGAGTTAAACTGACCCCGAAACATTATGCCTATCTCAAGATTGCTGAAGGCTGTAATCATTCATGTACTTTTTGCATTATTCCGGATCTGCGGGGTAAGTTGGTCAGTCGACCCATTGATGATGTTCTAAAAGAAGCACAGCGGTTGAAAAATGCAGGGGTGAAAGAGCTCTTAGTGATCTCTCAAGACACCAGTGCCTATGGTTTGGATCTGAAATATGCCTCTGGAGAGTTCCTTGGGAAAACCTGGCAAACGCGTTTTTATGATTTAGCAAAGGCCTTGGGTGAGTTTGGTATTTGGGTGCGTATGCATTACGTGTACCCTTATCCCCACGTGGATCAGGTGGTGGAGCTGATGGCAGAAGGGCGCATCTTGCCCTATCTTGATATTCCGTTTCAGCATGCCTCTCCCCGTATTTTAAAAGCCATGAAGCGTCCAGGCAATATTGAGGGCGTCTTGGCACGCATTCAAAAATGGCGTTCGATCTGCCCTGAGATCACGATTCGAAGCACTTTCATTGCAGGCTTTCCGGGGGAGGACGAGTCGGATTTTAAAATCTTGTTAGAGTTCCTGGAAGCCGCGCAGTTAGATCGTGTCGGGTGCTTTGCCTATTCAGCGGTTGAGGGCGCTCAAGCCAATCTTCTGGCAAACCCTGTGCCGGAAGAGGTTAAGCAAGCACGATTGATGGAGTTTATGCAAACTCAAGCACGCATCAGCCAGGCCAAGCTTTTGAAAAAAATAGGGTCACTCCAGCAGGTTTTAATTGATGAGGTGACGCCTGAGAAGATCATCGCGCGCTCCAAGGCGGATGCACCCGAAATCGATGGTCAGGTTTTTATCGATCGCACAGACATAGATCTAGATGCTCACGCAGAGCCCCTGAATGTTATGGGCTTTATGAAGCCAGGGCAATTTCTGGAAGTGGAGATTGTAGGTGCCGATGAACATGATTTATTTGCGGTACCGATACAAGGTCTCTCAAAGGGCAACTGAGAAACTGCACACGCACCAACAGGGAAAAGCATTCTTCTAGATCCAGCTGCTGCAAGGTTTGCAGCAGAGGGTCTTGCGTGAATAGACTGTCCCATTGGCCGGTTTCTTGATGAGACTTCAGCATCTGAATCAAGAAGCTGCGTTCATGGGGGGTTAAAAAAGTGAGATTGCGACTGGGATTGCTGAGCAATACGGCGAGATAATCTCGCATGTCTTTGGGGGTGCAGCGATATTTCATAAGGGCTCCTGTTAAACCACTCAGGGGATAAAAATTTTAAAATTCAAAATATTGAGTCTTGTTTTAATATCTTCGAATTTGCGCCACCAAGATTCCTTGAATGGTCACGCGATGACTGTCAAAAACCATGGGCCGCATCTCAGCGTTTTCAGGGATCAAGCTGATGGTGTTATTTGAGTTTTGCAGGTAGCGTTTGAGGGTAGCCTCGTAGCCATCAATTAAAGCCACCACGATTTGGCCATTACGGGCTGTGCTTTGGGGCTGAATCAGAACAAAATCACCTTCAAAAATCCCACATCCCACCATGGATTCCCCCACGACTTCTAGTAAAAAACAGCGGGCATCTTTTGCCAGATACTGATGTAAGTCAATGCGATCAATATTTTCAAAGGCCATGATAGGGCGCCCGGCGGCGATTTTGCCCACCAAAGGGATTCCATTGGCTTCCAGATCTTCACTGTGGTCAGACTTAATGACGGTGAGACTTCGGATTTTATCAGGGTTCTTCTCGAGGTAGCCCTTTTCAATCAAGCCATCGATATGCTTGCTGATGGAGCCTCGAGAGCGCGTGCCAATCCCGTTGGCAATCTCTTCGTAGGAAGGTGCGTAGCCCTTGGTGTTTGTGAATCGTGTGATAAAACTGAAGACTTGATGTTGTTTCTGAGTGAGCATTTGAGATACCTCGTCACGTTATGTTTGTTTCTACTTTTGTTCTGAATTTTGCATCCAGATCCCCATTATAGAAAACAAAAAGAGAACGTCAAGGGGTTCACAAAACTTTTTTCAAATTTTTTTCATCATGGCTGAAAAATCAATTTCAACAACAATTTCGACAGCATCTCTTGCGCAATTCGCCTAAAAGTGGGTAGAATGCGTCTCAACTATGGACGAGAGTGCGCGAGATGAAAAACCTGATTGTGCTGAAAAAGCTTTACCAACACATGATTGCCTCGCGCGAGTCGGATATTGTCGAAGCGGAGCTCGTGAAGAGTGGTGAGGCCAATTTTTTGGCTGCGAGCTATGGCCACGAAGGCAGTGCGCTACTGGCTTCTTACTTGATTCCTGAAGATTATCTCCATTGTCATTATCGTGATAAAGCCTTGATGTTGGCGCGGGGTGTCAGTAATGAGATGTTTTTCTTAAGCGCTTTATGCAAAGCGGATTCACATTCCAACGGCCGCCAAATGGTCTCGCATATGAGCGCGCCTGAGCTCAATATGCTGAGTCTGGTGGGCCCTGTGGGAAACAATGCCCTACAGGCCTCGGGTGTTGCGCATATTATTAAAAACAAGCCTCAATCCCCGATTGTCATCTGTAGCTTAGGCGATGGCACCACCCAGCAAGGTGAGGTGTTAGAATCCATTGCGGAATCCGTTCGAGAAAAACTCCCTGTACTTTATTTTATTCATAACAATGGATTGGCAATTTCTACGCGTACCCTCGGAAAAACATTTTTCTCTTTACCTGAAAACGCAGAAAACAAAGAATTTTACGGTGTGCCGATCACCTTTATGGATGGCACAAAACCTATGGAAGCCATGGATCAGATCGATGTGCTGATCCAAAAGATGCGTAAGACACGTGCCCCTCAGATCGTTATTTTTAATGTCGACCGTTTAGCGAATCACTCCAATGCGGATGATCAAAAGCTTTATCGCTCTGAAAGTGAGATTTCTCAAAGCTTTGAATCTCATGATCCGATTAAAAATTCTGAAATTTTCCTGGCTGCGGGTGGGGTAAGCCCCTCTGAGCTGAAAACGCTGATGTGCGATGCCAAATCTCAAGTGAGGGCGGCGGTAGCGCGTGCTAGGCAGGCGCTTGAACCTAAAGCCGTGTTTCATGCCGAACGCCCCTTGTTGCCCCATTTGATGGCTACAGCACCTGAGTTTCGCGGGGATTTTGAAGAGGGCGAGCGCTATACCCTGATTCAAGCCATGCGTGAAGTGTTACGCCATCACTTGTTAAAAGATCCTCGTGTGATCTTATTGGGAGAAGATCTGGAAGATGGCAAAGGTGATGTTTTTGGGATGACGAAAGGGCTCTCGACCCAGTTCCCTCAACGGGTTCGAAACTCAGCGCTGTCTGAATCTACCATCATGGGGGTATGTGCAGGGATGGCCTTGGCGGGTGCGCGCCCTGTGGCTTTTATGCAATTTGCGGATTTTATGCCGATTGCCTATAACCAGCTTTTTGCAGAGATTGGAAGCATGTATTGGCGTACGAATGGCGGGTGGGAATGCCCTGTGATTGTCATGGCTGCGTGTGGGGCCTATCGCCCTGGATTGGGGCCGTTCCATTCACAGACCAATGAAGCCACGTGGGCGCATATCCCGGGGGTGGATGTCTTGATGCCCTCCAATGCTGCTGATGCTGCAGGGCTTCTGAATGCAGCCTTTGAGTCTCAGCGTCCTACCGTCATTTTATACCCTAAGCGCTTACTGAATAACAGTAGCATTCAAGATACGACCTCGAGAGACATCGAATCCAGATTAATACCCATCGGTAAAGCTCGCATCGTCAGGCCCGGGCAGGACATCACTTTGATTGGTTGGGGCAACACCGTAGAGATTTGTAGCAAAGCGGCGGATGCGTTAGAAGGGCCTGGGATTGCGGCAGAGGTGATCGACCTCAGAACTCTTAAGCCCTATGATCTTAAAACCTTGATCAACTCTGTGGAGAAAACAGGGAAGGTCATCGTTGTTCACGAGGATAATCACACTTGTGGTTTAGGGGGCGATGTTTTGGCAACGCTGTTGGAGCACACCCAAAGAGCGATTCAAGGGCGTCGTATCACGCGTGCGGATACCTTTGTGCCCTGCAATTTTGCCAATCAATTAGAAGTGCTTCCTTCGGTGGAACGGGTGTTAGAGGCTGCAGCGGCGCTTTTAAATCTTGAACTCACTTTTGAGATCCACGCCCCTCAAGATGATTCCAGATTAGTCGTAGAAGTCATTGGTGCCAGCCCATCAGATGAATCCGTCACGATTGTCGAGTTGTTTGTGAAACATGGGGATACCGTGAAAAGCGGAGAAAAGCTCGTGGACATTGAGGCCAGCAAATCCGCAGGGGAGATTCTCGCGCCTGCCGATGGTGTGGTTGAAGAAATTTTTGCCGTGGAAGCGGAGCAGATTAAAGTGGGCATGCCCTTACTGCGCCTTAAGCTCGATCACAAAATCAGCCCGATTCAGATGGCCCTCAAAACCCTTAAGAAGCCGCTCTTGTCACGTCGGCCTGTGTCTGCTCACAGGGCAGATGCCCTACACGCGTCAATTGCCCCGTCAGGTGTTTATCCTGTGGGGATGGCCATCCCTCATTTTCAAACAGGCGCTCGTCAAGTTCTGAATGCCGAGTTGCTCAAACGCTTTCCAGAGAAGACCTCAGAGGATATTGTCAA